>LKUD01000034.1 GCA_001412355.1 Methanoculleus sp. SDB | reverse complement strand
GGTACTCGTTCGCCTCGATAAGCCCCCTGATGATCTCCGCGGGGGTGATTTCAAAGTACGGGACGACATCGTTGACCGTCTCGCAGTTCATGCCCCATCCCCAGGCTTCCGTGCCGCCGGGGTTGACATTCTTGATGCCGAATCCCTTCGTCACACGGAGAAGCCAGGCGATGTACGCCGCGGTATTCTCGATCTCCTTGTTCTTGAGGTACTCGAGCACAAACCAGTTGTTGCCGAAAACGGGAAGCGCCGCCTCATCGATGATGGGGGTGTCGCGCATCTCCTCGTGAACGTGCCGTGCGTATAGCGGGGGCATTGCCGCTTCCATCACGAAACCGTAGCCCATCCGGGCGTAGTTATAGCCCGTCCGGAGCGTCGTCGGGACGGAAAATCCGCCCTCCATCCGCTTGATGCCTGCCTGAGGCGTCGAGGTGAAGAGTTTGTCTTCGGGCCGGAAGTTCCTGCCGACGCAGACCTTCGGGCCTGCGACATGGGCGTGAACGTCGACACCGGCCGCCATGACGGTCATGCCGGCTGCGTTGATCTCGGTGGGTTTTGCAAGTGCCGTGGTTTCGACGATCTTCCCGTCTTTTACCGCGACATCCTGCTTATCACCGTCGATGCCGAGTACGGGATCGTAGACGAATCCGTTCCTGATAAGATATTCTGCCATTCTCTTACGCCCCCTTTAACTCCCTGACGCGTGTGAGCACTTTCTTGAGGAACTCCTCGTCGGTCGGCATGCCTTCCGGCGGTTCGACCACTTTGCGGCACTCGATAGGCACGTTGTCCATCCGGTAAGCGCATCCGCCGGTTTCAACACCCACAAAGGCGACGGGCACGTGCAGTTTGCAGACGGCACTCGTCGGGGTGATGTGCGGATCGATGCATACGGACGGCAGGTCCCAGATCTTTTTCACGGAACTGAACGGGAAGTGTGCGCCGGGATCGCTGCCGAGCACGAAGACGGCATCGACTTCGTCGCGACGGAGCAGGTCGTTGCTCGTGGTATCGCCGGGATTGTACCGGGCGAACCCGCGGGAGAGGTCGAGCGCATACGGGAACCCATGAAGCCAGCCCCAGACCTCGCCGGAGCCCGTCACATTATAGTGGCCCCGCATCGGCATGATGCTCCACTTCGTGTAGTCGTTGAGGTCCCTTGTCACGCTGATCGCTGCGTCAATGTTGTGGTTCTTCGAGAGCGACTGGGTGACGCCCATGCCGAAGAAGATGATCCCGAACCTCCCGGACTTCATCGTCTCGGCTACTTCGTAGATCGTCTTCCTGGGGATGCCTGCCACGGTGTCGGGCAGTTTTTCGCCCTTGAAGGCAACGCGGAGCGCATCGAAGAGTTCGTAATCGCGCCCCTGCTCGATCTGGAGGTGGTAGTCCGCCATCTTCGAGGTGTCGGTGCACCGCGGATCGATGACAACGAGCTTGCGGCTCTTCTGGCCTTTGCCGGTGAAGAACCCGCGGGGGAATATCGAATACCGTGACATGTGCCGCGGATGGGCATGGGCCGGGTTGCAGCCCCAGAACACAATGCGATCGGCACGGTTGATGACCTCTCCGAGCGTACAGGACGGAATACCGACATCCTGAACCGCGATAAGCGTGGTTCCGTGGCAGACCGTTGCGGTGTTGTCCATGACGGCTCCGCACACTTCGCCAACTTCGGTGCCGACAGCCTGCGCCTCGCAGTTGGTGGAACTCCACCCGTACATGAGGGGCTTTTTGGCGTCAGCGAGGATTTTGGCGGTATATTCGACCGCCTCGTCGTAGCTGACTTCCTTCCAGTTGCCGTCTGCATCCTGCATCCGTGGCCTGGTGAGGCGATCGGATGCCTGGGAGTGGAGGAACTTTTCGGCGCCGATGGCACATGCATTGTAGACATCAAGGATCTTCTTCCCGTCGTCGGTGACACTCACTTCGAGATCATCGCAGAGTGTCCCGCAGAACGGGCAGACCACATCGGTAACAAGTTTTGCCATTATAATTCACCCCGCACTGCCCTGGTGATCAGGGTAATCGAGTCGAGGACTTCCTCGTCGGATGCTGCTTCCACTTCCACGGGCGTTCCCTTGAAGGTGGGCATCCCGGTGGAATAGGTATCGGGATTGACCACCTGGTTTGCCCAGGGCCCCATCGGGATCCAGCCGAGGCCGGGGTGCGGCCCCTGGGTCGCCTCGATTGCCTTCACAACCACACTGCCGAATGTGCTGGTTACACGCACGTTCGTATTCCGCCAGGCACCAAGTTTTTTGAAGTCCGCCGGATCAATCTCGATGATCCCGCAGGCGTTTCTGTAGGCGGGTTTTTCCTTTCCGCCTTCCATCGAAACTCCCTGCTGGATTGTTCGACCGGAGATCAGGTTTAATTTGATTTTTGGCACCATCTCAACTCCAGCTTATTTTTCGAACTCCTTGAGGGGGCTCGGACCGAGTTCCGTGACGGTCTTGACGACGTCGTTGACCACTCCGGCCCACTTTGCACCCTCGGACGCGGAGACGAACGTCATCCGGATCCTCTTGTCGTCAAGGCCGATGTTTTTGAGAACGCTCTTGATGAGGAACATCCGCTTTGCGGCCTTGAAGTTGCCCTCAAGGTAGTGGCAGTCACCAAAGTGGCAGCCGGAAATCAGCACACCGTCAGCGCCGTCCTGGAACGCCTTCATGATGAAGAGGGGATCGATACGGCCCGTGCACATCACGCGGATGGCACGGATATCGGGCGGGTACTGGATACGGGCACCGCCGGCAAGGTCCGCACCGGCGTACGAACACCAGTTGCAGATGATTGCAAGGATTTTTGGTTTCCATTCCTCTGCCATTTACTGCTCACCTCCGAGCAGGAATGCGTCGATTTGTGCGACGATCTGGGGAGTCGTGAAGTGCTGCATGTGGATGGCGCCGCCGGGGCAGAACCCGCCGCAGGTGCCGCATCCCTTGCATTTTGCTTCGGTGACTTCCATGACTTTCTTTCCGTTCTTCTCGACAAGGGCGAGCGCACCGTACGGGCAGAGGTTCACGCACATGCCGCAGCCTGCGCACTTCTCCTCCATGCACTGGGCGAAGTAGGGCTCGAGCTCCACTTTGCCGATGTGAATCGGAATGCTTGCAGCCGATGCCGCACCTTCCGCCTGGGCGACCGTGTCGGGAATATCCTTCGGGCCCTGGCAGACGCCGGCAAGGAAGACACCCGCGGTCGTTGTTCCGCAGGGGTTGAGTTTCGGGTGCGCCTCAAGCATCCAGCCGTCCTGCGACTTGGAGACACCGAAGAGTTTCCTGATGGTATCCTCTTCTGCAACGGGCTGAACAGCCGCCGCAAGCACGACGAGGTCGAGTTCGATATTGACGGGGCGCTGAAGCAGCGTATCCTCCGTAAAGACGTGGAGGTTCTTGCTCGTCTTATCCTCGAGGATATTCGAGACACGTCCCCTGATGAACTTCGCGCCTTCGTCCTGGATGCGGTAGTAGAACTCCTCGTACATCTTGCCGAAGGACCGGATGTCCATGTAGAAGAGGTAGACGCGTGCACCTGGGATCTTCTCCATGATCTGGTGTGCATGCTTGAGCGAGTACATGCAGCAGAACCGGGAACAGTACGGCTTGCCGATGCCGGTGTTGTCACGGGAGCCCGCACAGAGCACGAAACCGACTTTCATCGGAGTCTGGCCGTCGGACGGGCGCACGAGGTGGCCGCCGGTCGGGCCGGACGCACAGATCAGGCGCTCGAACTCAAGGCCGGTGATGACGTTTTCGAACTTGTTGTATCCCCATTCGGCCTTCTTCTCGATCGGGAAGAGATCATAGCCGGTGGCGAGGATGGCCGTGCCGACCTTGACGGTCTCGAACGTATCCTCCATCTCGAGATCGATCGCCTTCTTGTCACCGCATATATCGACACAGAGGCCGCATTTGATACAGGACTCGAAATCGACCGTGTAGATGTTCGGGACGACCTGGGGGTGGTAGATATAGATGGCTTTTCTCGGAGCCATGCCGAACTCGAACTCGTTGCCCTTGATAACCGGACAAACGCCGGCACAGTCGCCGCAGCCGTTACAGCCGCCGCCGACATAGCCTCGTTCCGCGGCTTCGTCGGGAGTCAGGACACCGCGTGCCTTCCTCCTGAGCGTGATGTCGAAGTTGCCGATGTACCCCTCGACCTTCTCGACTTCGGTGTAGGTCTTGAGGATGATGTTTTCATTCCTGCCCACATCCACCATCTTGGGCGTCAGAATACACTGGGAACAGTCGAGCGTCGGGAAGGTCTTGTCGAGCTGGGACATGCGTCCGCCGATCGTCGGGCTCTTCTCGATAAGGTAGGTCGGGATGCCCGCGTTGGCGAGATCCAGCGACGCCTGGATACCGGCGACACCGGCACCGACGACGAGTGCGGCCTTTTCGACAGGAACGCTCTTCGGGAAGAGATCCTCAAGGAGCGAGGCCTTGGCGACCGCGATGCGGACCGAGTCCTTTGCCTTTGCCGTTGCCCCCTCACGGTCGTGCATGTGCACCCACGAGTTCTGCTCGCGGATGTTTGCCATCTCGAACCGGAACGGGTTCAGACCGCCCACTTTCGATGCCATACGGAAGGTCGGCTCGTGAAGTCGGGGAGAGCATGCCGCAACGACGACGCCGGTGAGCTTGTTCTCTGCGATTGCATCGACGATCTTGCCCTGGCCGGGTGTGGAGCACATGTACTGGTACTCGTCGGCGACCACGACATTGGGGAGCGTCTTCGAATACTCCTGAAGGGCTTTAATGTCAATGGATCCCGCGATGTTGGTACCGCAGTGGCAAATAAATACGCCTATTCTTGCTTCTTTCTTTTCTGCCATTTTTGCACCTCTCAGAGAATCTTCTCCAGGAATGGTTTGCAGTCGACTGCGTGCAGGTCAAGCGCCAGCTCCTGCGGGCTCATGCCCTGAGCAAGGCCGAGCAGCTCGTTATAGTGCAGCACGGGAAGTCCGTAATTGATACCGAACTTCTCCTGAATCTCGATCTGCCCACGGTCATACTGGAGCTGGCAGAACGGACAGACTTCCGTTAACGCGTCTGCGCCGACTTCCCGCAGGTTGATCATCTTTTCGTTGGTGATGTCGAGCGAGTGCGTCAGGTCATAGCCGCGGACACCGCCGCCGGCACCGCAGCACTGCATCTTGTTGCGGTACTGCACGGACTCCGCGCCGAGTGCATCGACGAGCTCCTCAATCCACATGGGATTCTCGGTGTCACCGAAGTGGCGCTCCTTCTTCGGCTTCATGAGATGGCAGCCGTAGTGGACCGCAATCTTCGTGCCGGAAAGCGGGCGGGTGATACTCGCACGGATCTTGTCGACACCGCAGATGGCGGGATCGTAGTAGAGTTCGGCAAGGTGCCAGACATCGATGCTGCCCTTATACTCCATGTCGATCTCCTTGAGGACTTCGTTCACGCCGTCCCGGAGCTCGTCGTTGTGCTTGAGGATGTGGTTGACCTCAAAGATGGACTTGTAGCAGCCGTTGCAGATGAGGGCGATGTCCATGTTCATCTGCTCGGCAAGTACGACGTTGCGTGCCGCCATGGCGTACCAGACATTCAGGTCGATGGAGCCGAATGCGCCGGGTGCGGGGCAGCAGCTTGCGCCCTTCAGGGGGAGCAGTTCGATGCCGACCCTTTCACTGGTCTTGATTGCCGCCGCTTCACAGCCGGGATACCGGTTGGGGGCGATGCAGCCCAGGAAAAAGGCGTACTGGTGCATATTTCCTGACATTACTGACCCTCCTCAGCAAGGATGCGGTCCGCATTCTCTTTCAGTTTATAATAGTCCAGGATCTTCTGGATGCCCGGGATGAACTCGGGGTACCCGTGGGTCGTCGGCGGATCGCGGGTGAGACCGAGTTTTTCGCGGGCTGCCCGGTTCACGTCGTTGTTGGGCACGCCGTGGCCGGTCGTGTAGATCAGCTGGGCGGTTTTTAAGAAGTTTCTCGGCACGATATCCCTCTTGAACGCGAGGTTCCGCATCGCCATAATCACATCGGTGGGGGCGATGTCACGCGGACACCGGTCCGTGCAGGAATAGCAGGTCGTGCACAGCCACAGGTCCGGGTCGGTGAGTGCTTCATCCTCGAGGCCGAGCACCGCTCTCCGGACAAACAGGCGGATGCGGTATGAGCTCCGGGGTGCGGACGGACACGATCCGGTACAGGTACCGCACTGGAAACACATGTGCGCTATCGTGCGGCCGATTTTCTCCACATCGGCAAGGAAGTCAGGGTGCGAATCCTCCGTGTAGAAGTACCGGTCCCTGAGTTTATCCTCAAGCTGCGGATTGCCGTAATTTTTCTCTGTTGCCATTTGAATACCTCACGCTTTCTCAAGAACTTTTACTTCGACTTCACCGGGTGCGACACCCTCCTTGACCATGGAGGTACGCCGGGTGAAGAGCTTCTCCTTGATCCGGTTGAAGAGATCCGTCTCTTTGCCCGTGATCTTTACGCCGCTCCGTTTCAGGACGATGATGTCCTCACCGGGGCAGGCCTGCACACAGGCGCCGCAGTAGATGCAGAAGTCCTTGTTGACGGCGATCTTGTCCTCGAGCTGGCCCTTCATCTCGCTCGCCTTCACGGGGGAGGGGAGATAGATTGCATTTGCGGGGCAGACCTCCACGCATGTGGAACAGCCGGCCGGGCACTTCTCGGCATTAAACTCGATTTCGCCTTCAAAGATCTTCTCGACGGTAATTGCTTCCGTCGGACAGTTGATTGCGCACCAGCGACAGGTGCAGCAGTTCTCATCCATGATACTGACGGAACCGTCGATCTTCTTACCGGTCACTTCACGCTCGACGGTAATTGCTTCCTCGGGACAGGCCTCGACGCATATCTTGCAGGCGTCGCACTGCGCCTCGTCCCAGACGACCTCGCCTTCGACCTTGCCGCTCTCCGCGGTAAAGGGCTTGTGGTTGACGTCGATTGCGGGACAGAGAGCGCCGCAGATACCGCAGAGCGTACATTTCTCGTCGTCGACGGTGAATTTCGTCGTCGCCGTAATTGCCGCCTGACGGCTCTTGCCTTCAGCGTCGGTACCCTCGAAAACAGGCACCTGCCGGTCGATCGCGTCGCGGGGACAGACTTCCTCGCAGACCGTGCAGCGGATGCACTTCTCGTCGTCGATCTTCGTTGTCAGATCGTACTGGGGGAAACCCTCCTTCTCGACGATGGGGAGCCGTTCTTCGCCGTCAATCTTGAGTGTCAATGCGTTGAACGGGCACATAATGACGCAGACACCACAATACGAACATTTTGCTTCGTCGATATTGACGGGTTCTGCATAGTCGACTGCGCCTCTCCTGACCGCACCGACGAGTCCGACGGATATCGCCTCCTCGGGACAGGCTTCGGCACAAATGCCGCATCCTGTACATGTCTGCGCGTTTAAAATCAGGTTGCTCGTGTTCTGGAGCAGTTTCTGTTCCATAATGACGTTGACGCCATCACGTTTCTTGGAGAATTTTGGGAACAATGCCATGCTTTTACCTCACTCCATGCCTTTTGCCAGGGGTTTCGACCCCTTTTCCCACGGTCCTGCCAGCCGTATCACATCAAAGGGGCATGCCTCGACACATACGCCGCAACCGGCGCACAACTCATGATCCACGTCAAGAACCGCCGCTTTGCCGTTCTTGACCTGATAGATCTTTTCGTTTGTGACGGGATCCACCGTGTAGAGCTCCAGTGCATCGACCGGACACGCGACTACACATGCGTTACAACCGGTACACCGCTCCATGTTGATATGCAATGCAAATGCCATGGTTACACGCACCAGCTAAAAAATCGACCTAAATCGATTAAACAAATGGTGGGGAAAGATTGTAGATAAAGGTTCTGAAATGAGGGAACGGTTTAAATGCTCAGGCGACGTCTAAATTGGCAAAAATCATTTATTTTGCTGATTTGTTAAATTATTTTGATCTATTTGATCCACCGATAACCATACATTTCCGGAGGCTCCGGAGTGGCCGGAGCGTACTCTCTCCCCTTATAATATATCCTCCGATCCCGCGGTTCAATCCCGGGAGAAGGACGCGGTCAAAAAGAAACTTTCAAAAACATCAATCGATGACATAACAGCATAACGTGAGGACTGTACTATGGAGTTGAACGGAGTTACCATTGATGATACCTATGCAGAAGCGTTCCCGACCTGGGTTTCGCGTGTGATTATCACGGCAGTGACCGAAGAATGGGCATACAAGGCAGCGGTGGAGGCGACGGGGTTTGCCACATCCGCAATCGGATGCCCCTGTGAAGCGGGCGTCGAGAGCTTCCTCTCAGGCGACGAAACCCCCGACGGACGTCCCGGCGTCGCCGTCCTCTTCTGTGCCGGGAAGAAGAAGTTAAAGGAGCAGGTCGTCGAGCGGCTCGCCGAGTGCGTCCTGACGGCACCCACGACGGCAGTCTTTGACGGCCTCCCCGAAGCAGAGGAGCGGATCGCGGTCAAGCTGCACTTCTTCGGTGACGGCTACGAGTACAAGAAGGACGTCGGCGGCCGGAACTGCTGGGTGATCCCCATCATGAACGGCGAGTACGTGGGCGAGGAAGACTTCGGCATCGTAAAGGGCGTTGCCGGCGGCAACTTCTTCGTGATGGGCGAAAACCAGATGGCGGCGCTCATGGGCGCCCAGGCGGCGGTCGATGCGATTAACAGCGTCTGCGGCGTCATCACCTCGTTCCCCGGCGGCATCGTCGCGAGCGGTTCGAAGGTGGGAAGCACCAAGTACAAGTTCATGCCCGCGAGCACGAACGAGAAGTACTGCCCGACTCTCCGGGAAAAGGTTCCCGACTCGAAAATCCCCGAGGGCGTAAAAGCCGTCTACGAAATTGTCATCGACGGGATCGATGAGGATTCCGTCAGGGAGGCCATGGTGGAAGGCATCAGGGCGGCAACGACCGTGCCGGGCGTGGTATTCATCAGCGCCGGTAATTTCGGCGGCAGCCTCGGCCCCTTCAAGATCAATCTTGCAGACATTCTCTGAATTCTCCTTTTTTTTCTGCGGACAGGCATACCTGCCCTATCGATGACATTAAATAACCTTGTTGCCGATAATCCTGTTAACGAATATTTCGGTGATAAACCAGATGATGCATCTAACCCCCGGTGAGGTCAGGAAACGGTTCGGTCCGATGTTTGCAAAGAAGTTCCTTGTCATGGTCGATGAGGCTGCCGGACGTGCCGAAATTATTGAGGAATGCTGCCATCAGGGAACCATCGAGTGGGACGCGATGAACCGCATGCGTGCCGGAGGTGCCATCCGCTCGATTCGCGTCGACGGGACGATGATGGCGATGAGCGCCCGGATAGGATCGTACCCCGTCGGTTTCGGGGCGGCCGACCGTGAGATCGGCGGGCAGGCGCTCGAGGGTGTCGAGGTGGACGGCGACGAGGTCGTCACGACCTGGCGCGGCATCGCCGGTGCCGGTGTGGGTGTCGCCGCATGCCTCCCGCAGGCGCCCGGAGTGCTGCGTGCCGAGTATCCTTCGGAAGATGACTTAAAAGTCGGAGGGGCACGGGCAACCCGCGTCAGGATCGTCTCTCCCCGGTATGAAAAAGTGACGATCGGAATTGATGACACCGATACGAAAGAAGAAGGGGCGACATGGGTGCTGGCGCTGAAGGCGGCGGAGGCATGCCGTATGGAAGGGGCCGAGTACCTGAACATGCGCCTGATCCAGCTCAACCCGAAGGTGCCCAAAAAGACGACGAACTGTGTCGGGAGTGCGCTCACCTATGCGGTCCGCCCCGACAGGGTCGACGACCTCTGTGAAGCGCTGCGGGACTACATCGAGACCAATGCGGTCAGCAGGGATACCGGGATCGCCGTCCTCCGGGGGCTTCTCTACCCGGATTCGCCGCTTGCAGAGCGGGTGAAGACCGAATTTTTAACCATCGAAGAGGTCGAAGCCGAGGCAGAACGGCTCGGCATCCGGTATATCGACCGGGCGGGAGCAAAAGGAAGAATCGGTGCCCTCGGGGCGGTGCTCTGGGGGAACGCCGGAATAGAGGCGGCAGGGCTCTATGGAGAACATCTCTGATCCCTATACCATTGCCTATCCCGAGATCGTCGCCGTCGCGGCGGAGGACGGGCAGGCAATCGAACTTGTCGAGACCTTCGACTGTGTCGGGGGGGCGATGTGGGCGCAGCACCATTACCGGAAGAGCCCAGTGGTCAAGTCGGTGCGTCTCGTCGGCACCACGTCGCGGTATATGCTCTCTCCGGGATCGGCTGATCTCGGACTGCAGGGATCGGTCTTTCCGGCAGGCATTGCCGCGGCCGGGATCGGGGATACCGGGATTTTCATCACCTACCGCGGCCTCGGGGGGGGAGGTGTCGGGGCAAGCATCTGCCGGTCGTGCGCCCGCGGCGTCATCAGAAGTACCACCGATCCCTCGGGCGGGGGGAAGGAAGCCGGATCAACCATCTGGCTCCCCCGGCGCAGCCGGGTCCTGATCGGCATCGACGACACCGATACGCCCGAGGAGGGAGCGACATGGACGCTCGCCCACAACATCGCCCGTGCCGTCTCGGACGATGCGACACGGTATCTTTCCCACACCATCGTCCAGCTCTACCCCGTTCCCTACCGGACGAAGAACTGCGTTGCGATCGTCTGCGAATTCGCAACGACGAACCCGGCCGCCTGCGCTGACAGTTTCCAGGCGCTGCTCGAGAGGTACACCCTCTCCGACGAAACCGGCATGGCCGTCTATTCGGGATTCGATCCCTCCGGGCTCATACCCTTCGGCAGATCGGTGAAGGCGGGCGAGGTGACGGCGGCGGCGGTCGACGGCGTCCGGCCGCTGGTCGATGTGAGGATGAACGGCCGGGGCATTGTGGGCGCCATCGCCGCAATTCCGTTCTATACCCGGTACGACGAGGCTCTGTCATTATGAAATGGGCACGGGAGAAGGCACGGCTCCTCGAGGCGGGTGCGGTCAGGCTGACGGGAGCCCCCGTCGACCGGTACATCGAACGATCGAGCGCAGGCCCGAGTGCGGGGGGTGCGGGATCGGTTTTTTTTACGGCGGGGGGGCGCCGCGTGCGTCTCGGGATCAATCCCGGTTCCCCGATCGTGCTCAAGCACACCGGTTCCGGGCATGCCCGGATTCTCATGGACGACGATGTGCTCGAGGGGGAGCTTGAGCCGGTGGGGCTCCACTGCCCCCGTCAGGCATACATCACCGTTTCGGCAGGCTGCATCTTCCGGTGCCGGTACTGCCCGGTTCCCCTCCAGCCGGAACGGGTGAAGTCGCCGGAGGAGATAGAGAGGATGATTGAGGGTGTTATCGACAGGATTGACGCCATATCGATCACGAGCGGCGTGGTGGGCAGTGTAGCGGAGGATGAGGACAGGGTGTGTACGATCCTTGAGCGAATCGCCCGGTTCGAAAAACCCGTCGGCGTTTCGATCTACCCCCGCGAGGGGACACCCGCCCGCTTAAAGGCTCTCGGTGTCGTTGAAGTAAAATTCAATCTCGAAACAGCGACGGCGGCGCTCTTTGAGGAGATGTGCCCCGGGCTTGACCGCAATGCAATCCGGACGGCCCTTCGCGAGTCGGTGGCGATCTTCGGGAGAAACCGTGTCTTTACGAACGTCATCCTCGGTCTCGGGGAGTCGGATGCGGAGATTGAGGACTGCATCAGGGAGTGTGCGGCGGAGGGCGTCATTCCGGTGATCCGCCCTCTGAATCCCGTTGCGGGCTGTTCGGGCTATGTACGGCCGTCTGCAGAGCGGCTGCTGGCCGTCTGCAGGCTCCACGATACGATCCTGCGGGAAGCCGGGCTCGACCCCCGGCTCGCTATTACGATGTGCACCGCATGTACGGGGTGCGATCTGGTTCCCGGGAGGGATTGTGATGGCGAACGGTGAGGATGTACTCTGCCGGGCGCTCCTCGCGGCGGCGGACAGGTGGTACGCAGTGCCCGGCTATCCGGTCACCGGCATTGCGGAAGGGACCGGTGCGGAACTGACCGTCAACGAAAAGGTCGCCCTCGAGTATGCGCTCGGCGATTCTCTTGCAGGACGCCGGGCGGGAGTGATTCTCAAGAATGTCGGACTCAACACCTGTGCCGATCCGCTCGTAAACGCCACGACGCAGGGGCTTCGCCGCGGGGTGGTGGTGGTTGCCGGTGACGATATCTTTGTCCGCGGTTCGCAGAACGCACAGGATTCCCGGTACTTCGGGGAAGTGGCGCAGATCCCGGTGCTCGAGCCGGACGGCGAAACCATCGGGCCTGCTGTCGAGGAGGCGTTTGCCGCGTCGGAGATGTTTTCGCGCATTGCCCTCATCCGCGTCACACCTCCCGCCCTCGAGGGAGAGGCGGCCGGCCGCATCCTTCTCCGCGGGCAGGGGAGCGGACGGCTCGCCGACCCCGACCTCACGATGCGCGGGCGGGCGGAAGCGGCGGATGCGGTCACCGCCCGCATGTTTGCATGGTCGGTTTCTTCGCCCCTCAACCGGCGGGGGCCGCCGCCTGTCGGCGTGGGGCCGGCAGAGGGGGGAGGGCGTGCCGTCACCGTCTATCCTCCCCCTCTGCCGCCGCCGGATTGTGCCGACACACGGGAATACGGCCGCCCCTTCGTGCGGGAGCACCGTATCGCACAACCCCCTCCCTTCCCCGCACAGCCCGAGACGAAATCGGGCCGCGGATTCGCCCGCACCTTCTGCCCGTCGTGTCCTTTCCGGGCAACCGTGAGCATGCTCGCAGAGAGGGAGATGACGGTGATCTGCGATATCGGCTGCTCGCTCTTCGCAGCAAACCCTCCCTACAGCGTGGGCGTCGCCTCCTACGGACTCGGCTCGTCGGTGGCGGTTGCGGCACGGAGCACCCGGGTGGCGCTGTCGGGAGACTACGCGATGCTGCACTCGGGCATGAACGCACTCGCCGATGTCCGTGAAAAGGGGCTGCCGCTCCTCTGCATCGTGCTGAAGAACACCCGGATGGGAATGACCGGCGGTCATCCCGCCCCGGATGTCGCCCGGTACATCGCCTGGGCGAACCCCCGCACAATTCCCGCGGACCGGCACGCGGAGATTGCGGAGGCACTTCGTATGCCGGACGAACCGGTGACCCTCATCATCGAAGGCACCTGTCCGGAGGGAGAGAACCATGGAACAGTGGAATGTTGAAATCTGTGATGTAACCCTGCGGGACGGGGAACAGACCCCGGGGGTCTCGTTTTCCTGCGAAGAAAAAATGGAGATCGCCCGGATACTCGATGCAATCGGCATCGAGGTGATCGAGGCGGGATTTCCCATCGTGTCTGCAAATGAAAAAGCATGCGTATCGGCGATCACCGCACTGGGACTTCGTGCACGCATCTGCTGCCTTGCACGGGCGAGAAAGGAGGATATCGACTGCGCCATCGACTGCGGGGTGGACCTCGTCAGCATCTTCATCGCCACCTCCGACCTCCATATCAGGCACAAGTACAGGAAACCCCGTGAGGAGGTGCTCGCCTCGGCGCTCGCCATGGTCGACCACGCGGTTGACCACGGGCTGGCAGTCAGGTTTGCGGCCGAGGATGCGTCCCGGACCGATCTGCCGTTTTTACGGGAGATGTACCGGGAAGGTGTCCGTCATGGTGTTGCCTACTGCAGTTATGCCGACACCGTCGGGTGTTTGACGCCGCTTGAAATGGCGGATAACGTCAGGAACCTGACCGCAGACCTTCCAGTGCCGCTCTGCGTCCATTGCCACAATGATATGGGCTTCGCGTCGGCAAACACCATCACCGCCGCCGCATCGGGAGCCTTCCAACTGCACACGACCGCGAACGGCATCGGGGAGCGTGCCGGAAATGCATCGCTCGAGGAAGTGCTCGTCGCGCTGCGCTTCAAGGGAGGCGTGGAGCGGTACGATCTCTCCCTCCTCCATGATCTCTCGGCAACCGTGGCGCGTGCTTCGGGCATCCCGGTTCCGAAGCTGAAGGCCGTGGTGGGGGAGCATGCCTTCGCCCACGAGAGCGGCATTCATATCGCCGCTATGCTCGAAGATCCGGCAACCTATGAGTACATCCCCCCCGCACTGGTCGGAGGGGAACGCTGCTTTATCCTCGGGAAGCATACCGGCAGAAAAGCGCTCGAACATATTGTGGCGAGCCACGGCTATCACCTCTCCGAACCGCAGATTGCCTGGGTTCTCTCGGAAGTGAAACACCGGAGCGAGGGGAAATGCTGCATCACGCCGGAGGTGCTGCTTTCTATCATCCGGCGGGCGGAGGAGGCCGGCACCAATGCCGACGCTCGCTGAGGCAATTCTCGGCGGTCCGGCCGGCAGCTACGTGGACCGGGCTGTCGACCACGGGTTCGCCCATGACGGGACGGGGGTGCTCGCGCTCGAAGCCTGGCAGCGGATGGGAATGAGCGCCCCGGCGGCACCGGACCGCCTCGCCATGATCTTCGACCATATCACGCCGGCAAACACCGGCACCACCGCAACCCTGCAGGCGGAGCTCCGGGCGTTTGCGAAAAAAACCGGGATGCACTTCTCCGATGTGGGAGGCGGGATCTGCCACCAGATCATGAGCGAAGGAAAGGTGCTTCCGGGAGAGGTCGTGGTGGGCGCCGATTCCCATTCCTGCACCATGGGTGCGTTCGGGGCGTTTGCGACCGGCGTGGGCGCCACGGATATGGCGGCAATCTGGGCGTCGGGCCTGACGTGGTTCCGCGTCCCGGAGACAATCGCCATCAGGCTCGAAGGACGCCTCTCCGGCGCCGCGGAGGCAAAGGATGCTGCACTTGCCTACGTCCGGGATCTCGGGATGGACGGGGGCACGTACCGTGCGCTTGAATTCACCGGGGACGGCGCGGGATCGCTCTCCATGGAGGACCGGCTCACCCTGTCGAACATGGCCGTGGAGGCGGGGGCGAAGGCGGGTATGTTCTACGCCGACACGACCACCCGCTCCTTTCTTGCCGGATACGGGCATGACGTGGCGGTGCAGCAGCAGACCAATCCCCGGTACGAAACGGAGGTCACTCTCGACCTCTCCGACATCGTGCCGCTGATAACCCCGCCCCACCGCGTGGACCGTGCGGTGCCGGTGGACCGGTATGCGGGCATCCCGCTCGACCAGGTCTTTGTCGGCACCTGCACGAACGGACGTTTCGGGGATCTCGAGAGGTTCGGGCGCATGGTGCGGGGAAAACAGGTGAAGGTCCGCACGATCGTCGTGCCCGCGTCGCGGGCGGTGCTCGCACAGTGCATTGCAAGCGGGGTTCTGTCGTGGATCGTGGATGCGGGCTGCACGGTCGGTCCGCCCGGCTGCGGTCCCTGCCTCGGTGCGCACATGGGAGCGCTCGCGGAGGGAGAGGTCGCACTCTCGACCGCAAATCGAAACTTCAGAAACAGGATGGGGGTCGGCGCGGAATACTACCTTGCATCGCCGCAGACCGCGGCGGCAAGTGCTCTTTCGGGCGCGATTACGTCACCGGAGGCGATCCATGAACGGTAGGGGGCATGCCGTCTGCCTCGGTGCCGATATCGACACCGACGTCATCATTGCCGGGAGGTACCTCCGCACGAAAGACCGCTCCGTCTGGGCTGCCCGTGTCTTCGAGGATCTCGACCCGTCCCTCGCGGCACGGCTGCGGGGCGCCGTCATCGTCGCGGGCAGCAACTTCGGCTGCGGATCGTCCCGCGAGCAGGCGCCCGTGGCGCTCAGGGAGGCGGGGGTGGTTGCCGTCATCGCCCCCTCATTCGCCCGGATCTTCTATAGAAACGCCATCAACGTAGGCCTTCCCGTCATCGAAGCGAAGGGTGTTCCCTGCACGGACGGCGAGGAGATCGCCTTCAGCCTCGGCGAACACTGGGTGGAGGCGGAAGGACAGCGGATCCCGTTCCCGCCCCTTTCCGCAAAAATGCAGGAGATCCTTGCAGCGGGCGGCCTCGTTTCCTTCTGGAGGGCGCGGGAGTGATCTTTCCCGCACACTGCAAGATGGTGGGGGCGGCGGATACCCGGCCGCTCGGGAAAAAAATCTATTTCCTGAGCAGGTACCTTGTCAGGCAGACGGAGGCGGGGCCGGAAGTCCTCGAGGTGACGCCTGCGGATGGACCGGGTCCGATGATGCGCGGGGTGGCAGAGGAAAGGATTCTGGCGGGGCCCGGCGATGTCGCGATCTGCGCCGAGCCGGTCAACCTCCATAACAGGGCGGATCTCATCAGGAGGGCGGCGGCCTCGAATAAGCGGTGCACGATCTTTTACGGCCGGGACGAGCACATGACCTTCGTTCTCGACCCGGATCCGGACGTGCTTGTTCCCGTTCACGTCTACGACATCGTGCCGCCCCGCCCTCACCTCTCAGAAACGGTTCGCGAACTGGAGGCGACGGGCATTTTCGGGGAGCTCGAGGTCGAATTCGTCCATCACCTGCACGACATCCGCACAACAGGGGCCGATATCTACCCCTGCCGTGCTGCGGGATTTTCCCGGACGCTGGACGCTGACCGGCCGGGTGACGGCGATCTCGTGGCCGGGTGCCTGACCGCACGCCAGCTCCTCGCGGAATGCTATCAGGGGGATTTTTCCGTTGCGAACATCTGCCCGCTGGATGCGGTGCGGGAGGAGCCCTTCGTCGCCCGGTGCTGCCGGAGCGAGCGGACCGGGAGCACCACGTGGAACGGGTATGCAGGGATCGTCGTGCACTGGGGGGCGTCGCCGCGTGAGATATATGAGGCGATCGGAGGAATGGTCGCCCGGTGGAGAGTGGCGAGATGAAAATCGCAGTGTGTGAAGGGGACGGCATCGGCCGTGAGGTGGTGCCGGTTGCGAGGGACGTGCTTTTATGCCTGCGTCCCGATTTTGAGTTTTTTCCCGTTGAAATCGGGTACGGAAAGTGGGAAAGGACGGGATCGGCCTGCACCGACGATGACGTCGGTGCGCTGAAGTCGGCGGATGCAATTCTTTTCGGCGCCGTGACGACGCCTCCTGATCCCGGGTACCGGAGTGTGCTCCTGGAAATCCGGCACGCACTTGATCTCTATGCGAACGTCCGCCCGGTGAAGGGAGAAGGATGCGACATCGTCATCGTGCGGGAGAATACCGAAGGCCTCTATTCGGGGATAGAGTGGCGGGAGGAGGACCGTGCATGCACCGTCCGGGTGGTCTCCCGGCGCGGCAGCAGGCGTATCGCCCGATACGCCTGCGGGATAGCGAAGCGCAGGTCGCATCTCACGGTCGGCAACAAGGCAAACGTCCTGAAATCCGATGTCCTGTTCCGGGACATCTGCCTCGAAGAAGCCGCACGGCACGGCGTCTCCTGCTCGACGCAGTATATCGACGCCCTCGCCCTCGACCTGCTGATGGCGCCGTCCCGCTACGACGTGATCGTCACCACGAATATTTTCGGCGACATTCTCAGCGATATTGCCGCCTACCTTGTCGGAGGCCTCGGAATGCTCCCGTCGGCAAACATCGGCAGACGACATGCCCTCTTCGAGCCTGTGCACGGCAGTGCACCCGACATTGCCGGAAAGGATATCGCAAATCCGGTTGCCGCGGTGCGGAGCGCGGCGCTCCTGCTGGAGCACGCGGGAGACAGTACGGCGGCGGCACAGGTGGAGGAGGCGCTTTCCGCCACGTTCGCACGCGGCATCGCCACGAGGGATATCGGGGGAACGGCCGGGACGTCGGCATTTTCCGGTGCGCTTTTGGAAGAGCTCCGGCGCATCCTCCGGCAGGATTGACACCCATGGCCTGCGGGAGTGCGGTACCGGTGAGGGTCGGGTGCCACGTCTCGATCGCCGGATCCATCGACCGTGCGGTGGAACGGGCACGGGAACGGGGATGCGATGTATTTCAGATATTCACCGGCAATCCGAGGGGCTGGGCCGCGAAGGAGCTCGCACCCGATGCATCCGCGGCGTTTTCCACGGGTGTCCGGGCTGCCGGGATGGACCCCGTCGTGGCGCATATGCCCTATCTCCCGAACCTCGCGTCCCCGAAAAAGGAGGTCTATAAAAAGTCCGTCGCTGTCATGATCCGGGAACTGGACCGGTGCACCGCACTCGGCATCCCCTATCTCGTCACGCACCTCGGCAGCCATCTCGGTTCGGGAGCCTCCGGGGGGATAGCACGTCTTGTCGACGGGATTTCCCGTGCCCTTGCGGAGAGCCGCGGCACCGTGACGGTGCTCCTTGAAAATACGGCCGGCACCGCACACAGTGTCGGCGGGACGTTCGAAGAGATCCGGGAGGTACTGGATGGAATCGGCAGCCCCGACCAGGTCGGCGTCTGTTTCGACACCTGCCATGCATGGGCCGCGGGGTATGATCTCTCCGGCCGCGACGAGGTGGCGGAAACGCTCCGCGACTTCGACAGTGCCGTCGGCTGTGCAGACCTGCGTGTCGTGCACGTGAACGACTGCAAGGGCGCACGGGGGAGTCACCTCGACCGGCACGAGCATGTCGGCCTCGGTGCAATCGGGGAGGACGGCTTTCGCGCATTCCTTGCACACCCCGCAGTCAGGGCATGCCCGCTCATCTGTGAGACACCCGTGGATGCCCGGCGCAGCGATGCGGATAACATCAGCAGGGTCAGGGAGCTCGCGAACCCGTGCAGTAATGGCCGGAAGGGGTCACGGCACGGTAAAAAGGGCGATTGAAGAGGTCCTTACCGGCGGCCGAGAAGGAGCGCAGCTCCGAAAATACCGGCACAGCAGGCGGCTGCAGCAAATCCGGGTGTTTGCGTGGGGGACGGCAGAGTCGTGGGCACTGTCGTCTGTGCCGGCCCTTCCGGTACCGGATACCCGATGATGACGCCCTTGATATTCGAGGAGATCCGTTCCCATCCGCCGGCGACGATTGTTTCGCCGGCAACCGTGACGGTGTTCAGCCGCCCGTCCGCATCATCACGGACGATCACGCCGAACTCGCCTCCGTCATATCCCACGAACAGGAGCGCCCCCGAATCGGCCCACTTGCCGGCAAAGACGTACCCCGTTCCCGGCATCTCGGCGCTGTCGTACAGGGCGACGCCGCCCGGCTGCGACGAAGAGATCCGTGCTCCCGTTTCATCCGTCAGCATGAACCACGCATCGCCGGTGTAGGACACGAGGCTTTGCGTGCCCCCCCCGACAAGGTATCCGCCGGCGGGGGTGTCCAGAACCGTGAACGCCGCCGTGCCGGGGTATGTCTGGCGCCACATTTCCGTTCCGTCGGAGCCGGTGCGCAGCATCCACCCGTCGGTCGGGGTTTCGGGAAGCGGTGTTGTCGCGCCGGCAAGGATCCAGCCCCCGTCCGGAGCCATGATAAGGGCATGTGGAATGAGCCCCGGATAGGTGACGGTCCATTCAAACGTCCCGTCAGCCGCATATTTCGAAAGGAATCCGGCATACCCGTCGTCAGTTACCCAGAGCCACCCCGTCACCATCACACCGCCGTCGGGCGCCGCACGGATGTCCGATGCCCGTGCGTTGTCGAGCTCCGCCACGTACAGAATGTCTCCATCCCCGGTGACGGAAAAGAGGGTCGAGGTGCCGGTGACGTTTTCGTATGCGGCATGGGAGGCATAGGTAAGAGGCGTCATGTAGGTAATCCCCGAGTACACGCCGTCACCCGATTCGATCACGGCCGGAATGACATCGCCGGTAAAACGCTGCTCCCATACGGCTTCACCGTCCGCGTCATACCGGACGAGGATTCCGTTCTCCACTCCGCCCGAGTTGTATGCGAGACCGCCCGCGATCATGCCCCCGTCGGCAAGCGGTACGATCGTATGGATATCCGTGTATGTCCCCGCATGAAGTGTCCGGAAGAACCGCTCCTCCGGCATCGCACCGTCTGCAAAGCCTGCGGCATGAACGGACACGAAACAGATCAGGCATACCGCCCATGCGGCAGCCGCCATTCGCTGGATTGATGGACCTTTCATAGAATTTCTCCTCGTTTGAGTGCTACCTGAAGTATGGAATGCGATCAAAGAAAAACCTGATTCGTTTCAGTACCCGCGCAGCACATCGAGTTCCTCCCTGACAATCTCCCGTATCATGCCGTAATCCACCTTCTCGCGCTGCCGGAGCAGAAGGCGCTCCATCACCCTGATGCCCTCGCTCACCGTCGGGGCATATGACAGCGCTATGTCCGCCGCATCCTCCTGAATGCGCATGACCCGTGACATGTTACATTATGTAACACGAGATCTGATAAAAGTTACATTTTGTTACAGGCCGGGGTTGCGACCGCGATCGGGCGGCCCCGGCACCCCCATGCATGACTATAAAGGTTGATTACCAATAGAATTGGAGTGAAGGCGACAATCGACGGTACATCAGTGCGCCTCGGGCCGGACGGCGCCGGGCTGTACGACCAGAGCGGATACGGGCGGCCGGACGGCGACGGACTCCGCCTTGCGCCCGAAGAGGCACTCTATCTGGTGCACCGCGGCAAAATTACCGTCCAAGGCTTTGAATTCGAGTCGATGCTTGTCGAGGTTGCGGGCACGGCCGAACAGCTCAGGCGCTATCTCGTATACCGGGATATTCGTGAGCGGGGATACGTCATCCAGCCGGGCCCCCATGATTTTCGCGTCTTCCGGCGGGGTGAAAAACCGGGGAAAGGGCGGTCGCAGTACCTGATCAGCGTGATCCCCGAACGCGCGATGATCCGGTTCGAAGAGGTGGCGGATGATGCGGCGACGGCATTCAATATGCGAAAGCAGTATGTGCTTGCCGTTGTCGACGACGAAAACGAGATCACCTACTATGAAGTCAAGCTGCAGGATCTCCCCCCCGTCGACGCGCCGCCGCTTCCCCGGCTTTGCGGCTTTGTCGTGGGAAACGCCGTTGTTGCCGCCGCCCCGGGGGACGGGGCGCCCCTTGTCTCCGGCTGGTTCGGAACACCGCTTGATTCGGACCGGATTATGCTCTCCCCGCTCGAAACTCTCTACCTGCTCTCACAGGGCGTTCTCGCAATCGGGGAAAAATTCGGATCCGGGGATTTCTCCGCCCGCGTGGCAGCCTCGGATACCGGATTTGCAGAAAAATACGCTGTGTACACGCATCTCCGCACCCAGGGATACCTGCCCCGTACTGCGTATAAATTCGGCCACCATTTCCGGGTCTACTCCGGGAAAAAACAGCACTCCGAGATGCTTGTCCATGCGCTCCCTCCGGGTGCAACGATGCCGATGATTGTCATCTCCCGGTCCGTGCGGCTCGCTCACAGCGTTCGAAAGAAGATGCTTTTTGCTTCCACGCAGCAGAATACAATCAGGTACATTGAATTTGCCCGTATTAAACTCTGAAAAACAATCATGACATAGTGAATGAGAACCCATGCAGCCGGAAATCAATCCCTGGTCAGTACAGGCAGCGCCTGATGCCGAGAGACTCTTCACCGATTTCGGTATCGAACCGATCGGTTCGCTTACAGACAGGATAGAGAACCCTCCGCCGTTTCTCCGCCGCGGCATTGTGGTCGGGCACCGGGACTACGGCATGATAGTCGATGCAATCGAACAAAAAACACCGTTCCACGTCCTCACGGGGTTCATGCCGTCCGGCCACCCCCACCTCGGACATCTCATGGTGATGAAGGAGGTCGTCTGGCATGTTCAGGCGGGCGGATGCGGGTACGTGGCGATCGCCGATCGCGAAGCGCACGCCGTCCGCCAGACGCCCTGGGATGCGTGCCGCAGGTTCGGGAAGGAATACCTTCTCTGCCTCTACGCCCTCGGGTTCGAGGGGACGACATATTTCCAGAGTGACAACACCACCCTCAAGGATCTCGCATTTGAGGCTGCGACGAAGGTGAACTTCTCGGATCTCTCGGCCATCTACGGGTTCTCACAGGATACCGGCCTTGCCCACGCGATGAGCGTCATCACGCAGGT
Organism: Methanoculleus sp. SDB; assembly: GCA_001412355.1. Taxonomy (NCBI): domain Archaea; kingdom Methanobacteriati; phylum Methanobacteriota; class Methanomicrobia; order Methanomicrobiales; family Methanomicrobiaceae; genus Methanoculleus; species Methanoculleus sp. SDB. The sequence goes on along the minus strand of LKUD01000034.1, from coordinate 12,261 downwards.
TGCCGATATCCTCTACCCCCAGATCGACGCAGGGCCGGCACCCACGATCGTGCCCGTGGGAGTCGATCAGGATCCTCATATCAGGCTGACCCGTGACGTGGCATTCAAGCTCCGGATGTTTACCGTGGAGCGGCGCGAGGAGTACGTGAGCGTGCGATCGAAAAACGCACCTGAGGGCGCGATCGAGGCGGTATCCGACGCATTCCCGGGATCGAAACGGTACGAAGGCCACGTGGATATTCACGGGATCGATCCGGGTTTGGTGCAGGAGGTCGCCCGGCGGATCGAACGCGACTTCGGAGGATTCGGGTTTTATTCGCCGTCTTCGACCTATCATCTTTTCATGCCCGGGCTGCAGGGCGGAAAGATGTCCTCGTCGGTACCCGAAAGCTCGTTTACGTTCTTCGAACCGGGCGATTCCATCAAAAAGAAGGTCATGAACGCCCTGACCGGCGGACGGACGACACGCGAAGAGCAGGAGCGGCTCGGCGGCGAACCGGACGGGTGCCCGGTTTTCCAGCTCAACCGCTTCCACATGGAAGAGGACGATTCGGAGCTGGCCGAGATCCGCCGTGCATGCATGGCGGGCGAGCTGCTCTGCGGGACATGCAAAAAACAGACGCATGCCCGGGTGGCTGCGTTTATCGAGGATTTCCGGGAGCGGATGCAGAGTGTCCGGCATCTCGTGGAGGAAGCATATGGACCTGACACAGAATGAGAAAAAACTGCTTCTGGCGTTGCAGGGACGAAAAACCGTATCGCCTGAAGAGCTTGCAGAGGCGCTCGGAACCACTGCGGAAGCAGTGATACAGCATGCCCACCTCCTGGAGGGGAAGGGGCTTGCCGGTGTCATACGCACCGTCACGGAGCATGTCCGCCTGACGGAGGAGGGAGAACGCTACAGAACCGGGGGACTCCCCGAACGGCAGGTGTACGACTCCTTCGAGAGTACCATCGCAATGAAGGATCTGCAGGCTCACCCGCTCGCCCGCATCGCAATCGGGTGGATGCGGAAAAAGGGCTGGGTTGCCATGAACCGCGGCGTCGTGGAGAAAACCGGCGATGCGCCGGAAGGCGACGACGAGCGGGCCCTGATCCGTCCCGAAACCGGCAGCCCCGGAATGGACGACCTGATCCGGCGGGGGCTCGCGGAAAAGGAGGAGGAGGTAAGCTACCTGATCCGAATTACGGAAAGCGGTGAAGAATCAGTGGCTGCCGGGCTGGATCTCAGAGAGGAGGTCGGACGCCTCACCCGGGAGATGATCACGACGGGCGCATGGGAGACGGCGAAGCTTCGCCGCTACAGCCTCGCAACCCTCCCGCGGCGCATCTACCCCGGGAAGGTGCACCCCTACCAGCGGCTGCTCGACGAGATGCGGGGCATCCTTCTGGACATGGGATTCACCGAAATATACGGCGACATCGTGCAGAGCTCATTCTGGAACTTCGATGCGCTTTTCCAGCCGCAGGATCATCCCGCACGGGAGATGCAGGACACGTTCTTCCTCGACAGCACGCAGCCGGTGCCGGAGTGCTGGAGCCGGGTCAGGGACAGCCACGAGCATGGCGGCGGCACCTCCTCGACGGGGTGGGGCGGCATCTGGTCCCGGGAGAAGGCGGAGCAGTGCGTGCTCCGCACCCATACCACCTGTCTGACCATCAAATACCTTGCGGAGCACCCCGAACCGCCCCAGAAAGCCTTCTCCATCGGGAGGGTCTACCGGCGGGAGGCAATCGATCCCACGCACCTGCCCGAATTCGAGCAGCTGGAGGGTGTCGTGATGGACCGCGGCGTGACGTTTCGGAACCTTCTCGGCATCCTCAGGGAGTTCTATGTCAAGACCGGCTTCGAGGAGGTCAGGTTCCGCCCCGGCTACTTCCCCTACACCGAACCCTCCGTCGAGCCGGAAGTCTGGGTCGACGGGCTCGGGTGGGTCGAGCTCGGCGGTGCGGGCGTCTTCCGGGAGGAGGTCACGGCACCCATGGGCATTACCGAGCCGGTGCTCGCGTGGGGACTCGGGGTGTCACGGCTCGCGATGCTGAAGATGGACCTCAAAGATCTCCGCCAGCTCTACCGGAGCGATGTGGAATGGGTCAGGAACGAGCCTGTAATCGGGCGCCGGATGACGGAAGGAGTGTGAAAGAAATGCCGATTATCAGTCTCCCCTACACCTACCTGGAATCGCTTACCGGGGCCGATCGCGATACGATCCTCTCCCGGATCCCGCTTTTCGGTGCCGATATCGAGCGGCTCGAAGAGGATCACGCGGACATCGAATTTTTCGCAAACCGCCCCGACCTCTTCTCGACCGAGGGAGTGGCGCGTGCATTGCGCGGGTTTCTCGGAATCGAGACCGGCTGCCCGCACTATACCGTGAATCCCTCGGGGATCGCCTTTACGGTCGACCCCCTCCTTGCCGATATCCGCCCCCATCTCGGATCGGCGGTAATCCGGAACGTCTCCCTCGATGAAGACGGCATTGCAAGCCTGATGGGACTTCAGGAATCGCTCCACTGGGCGGTCGGCAGGGGGCGGAAAAAGGTGGCGATCGGCGTGCACGACCTCGGTGCCATAACACCCCCCTTCCGGTATATCGCGGCAGACCCGAAAACCTCCTTTGTTCCGCTGGATTTCACGGAGGAAATGACGATGGAGGAGATCCTCACCGGCCACCCGAAGGGGCGGGACTATGCCCATCTGGTGGAGCCGTTTTCACGCTACCCCCTGATCGTCGACGCTGACGACCAGGTACTCTCGTTTCCACCCATCATCAACGGCGAACTGACACGGGTGACGACCGGGACCACCGACATCCTGCTCGACACGACCGGGACGGACCGGCGTGCCGTCATGACCGCCGTCAATATCCTCTGCACCGCATTCACGGAGACAGGCGCGGAGATCGAGAGCGTGACCGTCGACGGGGTATCGATGCCCTCCCTCGCACCCGACGAGAGAGTGGTCAGCGCCGCCGACTGCCGGTCGCTTCTCGGGCTTGACCTCTCGCCCGAAGAGATTGCAGGGCTGCTCGAAAAGATGCGGTTCGGCGCGGAACCGGAGGGCGACGGCATGGTGCGGGTGCAGGTGCCCTGCTACCGGGCCGACATCATGCATGACTGGGATATCTTCGAGGATGCGGCGATCGCGTTCGGGTATGAAAATATCCCCGCTGCCCTTCCTCCGACGGCAACGGTCGGGGCTGCCCACGTCATCAATACCCGCAGCCGGGCGGTGCGCGAGATCTGTGCGGGTCTCGGCTACCTCGAGATGGTTCCCTTCACGCTGACCAGCGAGCGGGTGCTCTTCACCGCGATGCAACGGAGTTACGACCCCGCCACCCAGAGAGTGATGCACCCGATCTCGGAGGAGCAGACGGTCGTGAGGAGTGCAATGCTGCCGCTCCTCCTTGAGACGCTCCAGAACAACCTGCACCGCGAACTCCCCCAGCGCCTCTTTGCGGTGGGGGACGTGGTGCGTGACGGGAAAACGTGCCAGTCCGTCGCCATGGTAAGCATGCACACCGAGGCGGACTTTTCCGAGATCTACGCGGCGGCGGATGTCCTCTGCCGGGAACTGGCCATGCCGTATGCCGCGCGCGAATCTGACGACCCGTCGTTCCTGCCCGGCCGCCGCGGCACGATCGTGGCGGATGGCGCAGCCGTCGGGACGTTCGGCGAGGTGCACCCGCGGGTGCTTACCGCATTTCTGCTCGACCAGCCCGTAGCGGGTCTTGAACTTGACCTCAGAGCCGTACCGATACGCCGCGGCCGCTGAGGTACTCCTTCACCTCTTTTACCGTCATTTCACCGAAGTGAAAGACGCTCGCCGCAAGGCATGCATCGGCACCGCCGGCAGTAAATCCTTCATAAAAATGCGAAAGCGTGCCGACGCCGCCGCTTGCGATGACCGGAATGCCGACGGTATCGGAGATCGCCCGGGTGATGGGAATGTCAAATCCCTGTTTTGTCCCGTCGGTCTCCATGCTGGTAACGAGCAGCTCCCCGGCACCTCTCTCCTCCGCTTCGCGGCACCACGCAATCGCGTCGATACCGGTCGGCCTGCTGCCGCCGTAGATCACGACCTCATACCAGCACGTGCTCCCGTCGGGAAGCGGTATTTCCGTCACATCCGGCCGGAGCGTGGTGTTTCGCCGGACGTCCACCGCCACAACGATACACTGGGTGCCGAACATCTCGGCACCCCTGCTGATAAGCGAGGGATCTTTTACCGCGCTTGTGTTGATGCTCACCTTGTCCGCACCCGCCCGGAGCAGCTGCTGCATATCGTCGAGGGACCGGATGCCGCCCCCCACCGTCAGCGGCAGGAACAGCTGATCCGCGGCACGCTTGATCACGTCGATGATCGCACTCCGTTCCTCCCGGGATGCGGTGATATCAAGGAAAACAACCTCGTCCGCTCCCTGTTCGTTATACCGCTGTGCAAGCTCCACCGGGTCGCCGGCATCCCGCAGGTCCACGAAATGCGTTCCTTTGACCACGCGGCCGTCTTTTAAGTCAAGGCAGGGGATAATGCGTTTGGAGAGTGCCATGGGTAATGGTTCAGCGGACAGCTACATGAGGATTGCGCAGGGGCGTCATGCCTCCGGCATCCGGCGCGAGAGGTACCAGGCATGGACGGCAAGCAGCACATAGATGGGAAAAAGAATTTCATAGGCAATTTCCGTGCCCATATAGGCGAAGAACCAGAGGGTTGCCGAGACATCGAGCTGGAATATCACGATCCCCCACCACATCCCGAGATAGAAGTACCCCATGCCCGGAAGAAGGAAATTCAGCATACCTGCGATGACGGGATGTTTCCGGACGCGGGGGCGTTTCTGAAGCCACCGGGGGACATGGAGCGGGGAGATGCCGCACGAAGGCGCAGCACGGACGGCCGCCCACCGCACCTCTTCGCATTCGTCCCGGAGAGCGAGGGTCAGTGCGCGGATGCCCATCGGATCGCCGATCCTGCCGATCACCCCGACCGCTTCGGCACGCACCGATGGATCCCGATCGGCAAGTGCGTGCTCGAGAGCGGGTATCGCGGTCCGCCCCATCCGTTCGAGTGCCGGCCAGTTCATCATCCCGAGAAGATAGAGCCCCCATTCATCCGCTCCGCCGGGTTCCCAGCCGAGCTCCTGCAGTGCGTGCGTCGCTCCGAGCCGTACGTATTTGTCAGGGTCGCCGAGAGCCCCTGCGAGCGGCGGGATCGCACGGGCATCGCCGGCGGAGCCCAGCGCCAGTGCCGCCGCCCAACGGATTTCACTTCCCCGGTCCGACAGGGTTTCGATCAACAGGGGGAGTGCACCGGTGCTTTTCTGAGCTGCAAGCGCTTCGATCGCTCCTATCCTGATGTCCCTGTTCCGTGATCCAAGTGCTGCGGCGAGTGCCTCCGTTGCGGCAGGGCCCAGCGCCCCGAGCGCATCGGCCGCCTGCCACTGGATATCGGGATCCGGATATCCCAGCGCTTTCACGAGGCCGGCCACATCGGGGCGTGCAGCCATTGCGCCGATATCGGGGGAGACGGGCGGGAAACCGGGAATTTTCATCATGCATCACCTCAGGGTTCCCCGAGCATCCGGCGGGCAAGGTGGTATGAATGGACGGCAAACAGGGACGAAACACCGAAAGAAGCAATCTGGGGGAGCAGCGGGCCTATCCAGAGCGAAAAAATGAGTATCAGCGTGATATTGACCTGAAAGAGCAGAAAACCCCACCATTTTCCGAGGTAATTATATCCGATACCCGGAAAGAGGAGGTTGAGGAACGCCACAACCAATGGTGCTTTTCCGGGGCGTTTCCGGTTGATAAGCCAGCGGGGCAGGCGGACTGCGGGTATCGAACACCGCGGGGCCGAACGTACTGCGTTCCAGCGGACACGGGGATTTTCGTCCATGACGGCGATGCCGCAGGCGGTCTGAATCCGTGAATCGTCGATATGCCCGCAGATTTCTGCTGCTGCTGTCCTGACCGCCGGATCATCGTCTCCAAGGGCCAGCAGCAGGGGGGGGACGGCTGCTCCGCCGAGGTGTGCCAGCCTGTCCCATTCCTGTCTCGCGGCGAACAGGAACGACTCCTCCTCCTCGTCCTGCGGTGCCCAGCCGCACAGGGAGAGCGCGTCTGCCGCACCGGAGCGCACGTATTTGCTTGAATCACGGAGCCCCGCCACCAGATGGGGCACCGCACGGACATCCCGCATCCATCCGAGCGCAAGTGCCGCCGCCCACCGCACTTCGTAGACGGGATCGGTCCGGAGAACTCCTGCAAGGGGGGTGACCGCAGCCGGATCACGGATTACGGCGAGCGCTTCCGCCGCACCCACCCTGGTATCGGCCGACGGGTGCGACAGCGCCTTCAGGAGGAAGGGAACCGCAGGAGAGCCCATCGTCCCGAGCGCTTCCGCCGCCTGCCACCGGATCTCCGGATCACGGGATCGCGTCAGCCGGATCAGGCGCGGAATGTCATGCGCCCCGGCGGCTAACCGGACACCGGGCGCCGTCTCCGCCGGAAGGCCGGAAGCATACATGGCGGGCCTCCGTTCACCTTCGCCGCATGCGGCGCATGACAAGCAGCAGTACGAGCAGGGCTGCGGCTACGGCAATGATAATCAGGGAATACGTCCCGGCAACCCCCAGCACCCATGCAATCAGGCCTCCGCTGATCGTCAGGTGCGTCGGGCGCATGGTTTCCCGGGCGGCGGGCGGTGTCACCGGCAGGGGGACAGCGGTGGCAGCAGAAACGGCGGCCGGCGTCCCGGCGACGGGAGGGGCATCCGTAAAGAGACCGAAGATGCAGAAATGATCAACCTCACAGGTGACGGTGCGGTTCTCCGCCGTTTCCACCGGTGAACACTCTTCCCAGAGCCCGGTACCGGCATTCCACCGTTTGATGGAATACACACCGGCGGAAACGTCATCGGGAAGGGAGAGGGAGAGCTGGGCCGGCGGGTCGAAGGTCGCACCGTCGGGCTGCATGTCCACGGCATAGACCGGAATGAGCCCTTCATCCGCCCGGGGGATATAGTCCCGCGGGAGGGGTACGATAGTGATCGAGGAGACGGGCACGGACGCAGTGCCCTGAGCCAGCGTTCCGTGCCTGATGAGAAGCGAGCCTGCATCATCCTTCGACCGGAGCGTCAGCGAGCAGTTCGTGTAGCCGGTCGCGTTGCAGGGGAGGAGCGCCTCGGTATATGCCATTGTTTCACGGTATACATCGGCCATCCCGCTGAGGACCACCGCTTCGGCACGCCCTCCGACGACGGGGGCGGAACGGCTTTTTTCAGGACCGTCGGGGACATACTGTTCTTCGATCACGCGAAACACGAACTGGAACGGATTCCCGGAGCCGGTGAGGGAGGTGAGCACAAACCGCGAACAGCCGCGGGGCGAACGTGCCCCGAACCATGCCGGATTCCCGTCACCTGTACCGAGCGGGTGTGTCGCAAGCACTTCGCCTCCCGCATCGGTAATCCGTACGATATGGATGCTTTCGTTCCCCCCCATCTCCGCGACCCAGTCGGGTGATGCCCCCATGTACACCGTGCATGATGACGGGACCACGCCCGCGGGCCCAAACCGGACGGTGGACGCGATGCTGCGGACGCTGGTGAAATCGCTTCCGTATGCAATCGTTCTGACATTATCCCTGTCCTCAGGAGTCGCATTCGCCCACACGGCCACGCCGATGCTGCCTTCCGGCGTATAGCACGGGCAGGTAACCTCAAGCGAGACGGGGGAGGACGGGCTGAAATCGAGACTGCGGGTCGAGAATACCGCACCGGTCACGACTCCTGTGATCGTGCCGTTCTCCGTTTCGGAAAATCCTTCATCGTCCGAGAGAAGGAGAACGGACGCAAGGCTAAAACCCTCCGGGTATGTCAGTTCAATTGCGGATTTGTTCACAGCAGGATTAAAGTCGTATGCCGGCAGGCCGGAGAGGGTGATGATCACGTGCGGCGGATCCCCGCCCGGGACTGTCCGGACGGTAGGGTGGTAGAGGTACACTGTTCCCGGCTCGGCCTGAACAATCGTGATGAGGGCGGGGCGTTGGCAGGTGCCGGTGCCGAACCTGTTTTCCACCGTCAGCCGCACGCTATAGCTGCCGGCTGCGCCGTACGTGTGGACGGGATCGGGTTCGTCCGAGACGGATCCGTCACCGAAATCCCAGTTCCACGTGTCGGGATTTCCCGTCGATTTGTCGGTAAAAGCGACGACCAGCCCGGGCAGCCCCCAGGTTACGTTGACGTCAAAGGCCGCAGCCGGCGCCGCCCCCACCGTAACGGCGTCCGCGAGCAACGCGGAATCGCGGCAGACGGGTGTCGCGACATCCAGTCGTACAGTATAGCTCCCGGTTTCGGTGTAGGTGTGCACCGGATTTTGTTCCGTTGAAAACGCCCCGTCACCGAAGTCCCAGTGCCATGCACCCGGAGCGCCGGACGACGTGTCGGTAAAACTGACCGGGAGGGGCGCTTCACCACATACAGGATCGCAGGTGAAACCGGCGGCGGTACATTGCCCTTCCGAACCCAGCGTGAGCAGCATTACGTCGGCAGTGCCCTGCTCCCAGTCCTCCCACACGATTCTGCTGCCGGAGATGCGGGGCGAGCACTGGTCCGACGAAAGAGTATCGGGAGTAAGGAGCGTTCTTTCGTCGCTCACCATGTCATACAGCATGACGTCGCTGTACAGGGAGGACCAGTCCTCCCACACGATCCGGCTCCCCGAGATGCGGGGGGAGCACTGGTCGGAAAACGGTGTGTCGGGGGTAAGGAGAGTCGTTTCGTTCGTAAGGGTATCATGCAGCATGATATCGCCGGTGCCGGAGGACCAGTCCTCCCACACGATCCGGCTCCCCGAGATGCAGGGGGAGCACTGGTCCGAATCCGGTGTATCGGGGGTGAGGGGGGTCACTGTGCCGGTACGACGATTGAGAAGGACAATATCCTTAAATCCGCTGATGCTCCATTCCTCCCACGCGATCAGATCACCGCACACGGCAGGTGCGGACTGCCACGTGGGATCTTCGGTAATGCGGTCCACTAAGCCCGTCGCGAGATCCCGCAGATAAACATCCCCGTCCTGTATCCATACAGCCAGATCCTGCCAGAGCGCAGCATCGGACTGCCATTCGCCCGGCCCGGCCAGGCATTGCTCTTCCCCCGATGCAAGGCTGCAGGCATGCAGCTGTTCAGAGAAGGTCGAAAAATCGGTCCATAGGATCCGATCGCCCCAGATCACGGGCGAGTACTGGTCGGATTCATTGGTGCCGGGTGTCAGCAGCCGATCCGTGGCGGTGCCGATGCGCCAGGCTGCGATATCCAGATACCCCTCCCGCCTCTCTTCCCAGACAATCCAGTCGCCCGAGATGTCCGGTGCGGTTTCATCGGTGTCCGGCGTCTGGGGCGTGACACATGTGACAACACCCGCCGGCGTGGAGGTGCATGCCGCCGAAGAAACGGAAACGATCGTAGCGAGCAGAGCAACCAGTGCCACGACAGCGAAATACCGGGTTTTCAGCGTGTCGGACGCCACCAGAACACCTCCGGTATAATGAATAAATTTTATATGCCAGTAAAGATATAAAATACTTTTTATAATTTTTGGCTTTTTCTCAGGTTCTCCCTAATGCAGCCCCACGTACCCGAACGCTTCGAAATAATCATGGAAGAGGGTCTTTTCGAGTGCAAATATGCCGTCTGCGATGTCAAGGTTGATGCCCGCGGGATTCCCTTCATATTTCCATACTCCGTGAGCGATGCCGTCATCGGGTTCCTCTGCGCCGGTGCCGAAGGTATTCCTGAGAACGATGTAATGCCCGCCCGTAGGCGGATTGAAAATGCCGAGGATCGAATAGGAATGGTTCGCAACGAGAGCATCGGTATCGTAGGTCACCGGCGCGGGGGCTTGATTTTCCGATTCGTAGGTCCAGGCAGCCATCGGCAAAGTAGTCTTAAACCCTCTCGTTTTCTGCAGAATTTTGCCAAATACCGCGTCCGCACTCAGTCCGGCGTTCGTGACAAACACCGGTGTTTTTCCCAAAAGGTGAACCAGCGATATGACCGGGTTTCCGGTGGTGTTAAGGACGTTCATGTCCGGTGTATCCGTGTTCTGCTCCAATCGGAACGCCGCATACGCTTTTTCGTATACAGCCGGCCAGTACTCCTGCGGATCGCTGGAGCGGGCTCCCCAGTACTGGCTGTCATTGAGCCAGACCCGCTCGGAAACCTCGACATTCTGCGCCGGGGAACGGTACGGGGAATCGGGGGAATACGGATAGAACGAGAACGAGTACAGATTGCATTCACCGTCGTTCCCGCAGAGAGAGGGCCGCATTAACGACGTCCATGCATGGCTCGACAGGGCGGCGATAAAATGGCAATCCTTCAGGACGCCCTGCACCGGCTCTGAGAAGGACATTATCGGGCCGTTTGAAAACACTCCTGCGGGTTTCTGCCACGCAAATGCCATTATTTCCACCCCCCCGGCATATCAGGAAGCGGTCCGAAAACGGGAGATTCCGACTCCGGGCTAAAGAGCCGGTCATAGCTGCACCCACAGTTCTTTTCAAGGATCCGCCTCCTTTCACCGGGTTCCAATTCTTTCCATTCGATCCGGCGATTCTCAACCAGTTCCGCCAGGGCAAAGGGATTTCGTGCTCCTATTGTCAAGCGCATGTCTTTCATTCAATCCACCTCGGTTTTTCCGTTGCATCCCGTCCCCCCGAACCGGTGTGCTCCCTGCCGAAAGGTGCCCGCGGCAGATACCGGCACCGCGGCACCATGGGATGCATGAATGGCCGCACCTGCGTATCACCGTAAAAAACAGCACTCCTCCCCGTACCCTCTGTCATTTCCGAGAGGGGAATGCTGGAATGATACGGTTTCAGCCTGATAAATGTTGCTGCCGGGAAAGGGAAGATCTGATTACTGTGCAGGGCGACATGATCAGAAGGTTTCGGAGAGAACCGGGGACTGACAATGCAATCAGGACGGCTGAAAATGGGATGGGCACGGCAGTATATGCCAGTGCTGGCTGAGATTGGAAAAGTGTTCGAGGAGGACCGGCCTCTTGCGGGGATCACGATCGGCATGGCGCTCCATGTCGAGGCAAAGACCGCCGTACTCGTGGAAACGCTGGCGGCAGGAGGCGCCGAGGTGTTTATCACGGGATGCAATCCCCTCTCGACTCAGGATGATGTCGCACTGGCCCTCAACGATGTCGGGGGAGTGCACTGCTATGCGAAGAGGGCGTGCAGCACCGATGAGTATTACGCCGCAATCGACCGTGTGCTCGATGCGGCTCCTGCCATTACGATTGACGACGGGATGGACCTCATCCACCGCCTGCACACCGCACGCCGCGATCTGCTGCCGGGTATCATCGGAGGGTGCGAGGAGACGACGACGGGCATTCACCGCCTTCGCTCGATGGCGGCCGAAGGGAAGCTCGAGTTCCCGGTCATCGCGGTCAACGACACTCCCATGAAACGGTTTTTCGATAATGTCCACGGGACCGGGGAGAGTGCGCTCACCGCCGTCATGGCAACCACGAACTCGCTCATCGCCGGAAAATATCTCGTCGTGGCGGGCTACGGATACTGCGGCCGTGGCCTCGCCCGCAAAGCGCAGGGACTTGGCGCCCGCGTGATCGTCACGGAGATCGACTCCCGGCGGGCACTCGAGGCGCATATGGACGGATTTTCTGTCATGACGATGGAGCAGGCAGCCGCTGTGGGCGACATTTTCATCACCACCACGGGCAACACCTCGATTATTACGGGGGAGCATGTCCCCCGCATGAAGAACGGCGCGATCCTTTCAAACGCCGGCCACTTCAACGTGGAGATCGACATCCCATGGCTCGAGGAGCATGCGGAATCACGCGAAGAGCGCGACGGCATCGAGACCTATTATATCATGGGAAAAGCCATCCACGTGCTTGCGGAAGGGAGGCTCGTCAATCTCGCCACACCGAAGGGCATGGGCCACCCCATCGAGGTCATGGATCTCTCGTTCGGGCTGCAGGCGCTCTGCACCCGCTATATCGCAGAGCATGGCCGCGGGCTTCCGGGCGGCGTGTACGACGTGCCGCCGGAGATTGACGAGGCTGTCGCCCGGACCAAACTGGACGCCCTCGGGATCGCCATCGACACGCTCTCCGACGAGCAGGTCACGTATATGCAGAGCTGGGATATCGGCACCTGAAGACATTGCGGGTACAGCATCTGTTGGAATGATTTATTCCTCAAATACCATTTTTT
>LKUD01000033.1 GCA_001412355.1 Methanoculleus sp. SDB | reverse complement strand
AAAATAAAATTGATCTCCACTTTTTTGTTCTGCAGCAATGTCATTGAAAATTTTCAAACATTTTTCTTGATTCTTGATATTAAATGGATCTGTCAAGTTCAAATTGGCATAATCCTCTACTAGATTTTCGTACTTTGTAATAATCTCAGTATAGCCATTATCGTAACTTGGATAGAAAGAGATAGTCAACGCGATGCTAAGGATGACGATAAAATAAAAACCATTCACAAATTAAGAATCAATTGATGTTATATTAACTAATCCCTTACAAATAGTACTCTTTTCTCGCTCTTTTTAATATAACGAGGGAGGGTGTCGTGGTATTCAAACGACGAGTTGTTCTTCGGACTGTGCGGCTAAAATCCGAAGGACGACAATCCCGGCGGAAGGTAATCTTATCCCGTCTCATTCGAAAACTACAAATCGTTGATAATATCCCCTCACCAGGAGAGTCCCGATATGCCGGAATTCGAACTGCATGGCTATACACCCGGTTTGATCCGAGAGATCACCGCGCTCCATGCGACATATTATCACGAACACTGGAATTTCGACCTCTACTTCGAGGCGAAGGTGGCGAGTGAACTCTCCGCGTTTCTCACCCGCTTCGACCCGGCGCATGACGGCTTCTGGGTGGCGAAGGCGGACGGTGGGCTGGTCGGGGCGATCGCCGTCGAGGGCGAAGGTGCCGGGACGAAAGAGGCACGGCTGCGGTGGTTCATCGTCGCACCCGAATATCATGGGGGCGGCCTTGGAAACCTCCTGATGCAGGAGGCGCTCGGTTTCTGTGCCCGCGCAGGTTTCCGGAGGGTCTACCTGACCACCTTCGCCGGGCTGGATGCCGCACGACACCTCTATGAAAAGACCGGGTTTACCCTCATCGCCGAGCAGGAGGACAGCACCTGGGGAACACCGGTGATCGAGCAGACATTTGAGCTCCTCCTGTAGCTCGTCGGATTCTTAACGGTAATGCTGCTTTCTCCCGGCAGTGAAGGGGGCTGGCGTTCCGGTCCGGAATGGGCCGCTATAACCTGGAGTTCTTTTGATGTAGCTTAAAATCCGGACTCTCTAGAGTTCGCCGCCGGACAGGCCATACGTACATTCCAGAGGGAATGTTCACCGAGAGGGATAAACTCCCGATGCTCGGTATTCTTCGAACACTGGGCGGCTCGCCTATTCCATCGGCTGATATCATCATCAAAGGGCTTGAACACCGGGAACTTGCAGAGACAAATTGGAATGCTAATTGGTGGAACTACTTGGGAGTCGATGAATACAACGATATCATGGCGCTTTCATACCAACGCGCTTTCTTTTCGAGAACCTTCCGTATATTAGCAGATAAACGAATTTTTCGTTAGAATATCGCTATAGGGGTTGTTAATAGTCTCTTTCGACGAACGAACCGCGTTCGTGAATTGTCCTTGGATTGTGCCCTAGATGTTACCTAGGATAATTCCTGTGATTCCCTGATTTTTTCAGAAACGCAGGCCGAAAAATTCCCCAAAGACCTAGGCATAGTACATAGTAGAGGCCGCGGGGTGATTGCGCTTGCGGGCGCAGTCGGCACGTTCCTGCTGACGCTGGCGGCGTCTGCGGTATTTCTGCAGATTATGAAGGTCTACTACTGGCAGTATGCGTATCAACTTCTCGTGCCCGCTGAACACCGTGGAAAAACGGATTGTGGATGAGTATCTCCGGAGAAACCCGGCGACGCGTGAGGCCTGGGAAAAATCCGGGTACGTGTTTCCCCGGAATAATTTTTTCCCTTTCTCATAACAGCAGATCTGCCTGTGCGGCAGATCTTGTATTAAAACTTGTATTAAAGGTCCAGAATTTCGTCCCGATCGATTCCGGCCTGCTTGAGGATCTCCAGAAGCGTACCGGCCGGGAGATCGCGTTTGTGCACGGGGACAACAACCCGGCGCTTCGTCTCCGGATGATAGAACAGATGATGGCTTCCCTTGATCCGGCTTAGCACAAATCCTCTCTTTTCCAGAATTTTAATGATTTTCTGGGGCGTGAGCGCCGGAAGTTTAGGCATGGGCTTCGATTGTGACGGTGTATTCGAGAAGTCCTTCCTCGGTAGGAATGTCCTCGCCCTTCTCCCGGAGGTCCTCGATATAGAGCCCGATTGCCTCCCGTGCCATCGCTATGGCCTCATCAACGGTCTCCCCGAAGGTGACGCAGCCGGGAAGCGTCGGTACTGTGACTGTATACCCGCCTTCAGGCTCCTTCCGGAGGAGAATACGGTAATTCAGGTGTTTCATTGCATCGCACCCCAAAGATCATGCAGACTGGAAAGCCTGCCCGTGATAGTACATTACCCAATGATCTATAAAGGGTATCCGTGCGTGCATGTTTCACGTTATTCAAACAGATCTCACCGAATTTATCAAGAAGGGAAATGGCGGAAAAATGGTTGGAATTTTGTGTAATATTCAGGTGCTTTCTGAGTATCGAGAAAAGAATATGCTCATTATTTCAGGGAGTAATGTTCCCACCCTTTCATTAAAAGGGAGTTTATTCGTTTCCCTGAAAAAATATGGCCCAAGATATCCGCCATTTCCACACGGAACAACACGCTCCTCCCGTGCAACCCTCCTCCTCACCGCAGCACCCGCAGGTTGCCTCGCCGCCGGTGAGAGTGGCCTGGATCATCTCCTGTGCACATCCGACGCTGTTCTCCACCGCGATCGCCCTACCGGGCATTTTTTCATGCAAACCCCCCACTCCATGCAGGATTCCCG
Source organism: Methanoculleus sp. SDB (assembly GCA_001412355.1). NCBI lineage: Archaea > Methanobacteriati > Methanobacteriota > Methanomicrobia > Methanomicrobiales > Methanomicrobiaceae > Methanoculleus > Methanoculleus sp. SDB. The sequence goes on along the minus strand of LKUD01000033.1, from coordinate 60,887 downwards.
GCGGAAAACAGCGATTGTCATCCCGGCATTTCATCGGAATGCGATGAAAACGCCGTAAAAGTCATAATGATACGGGAAGAAAATCCGCCCGAACCCGGCATCGATGAGCTTCTGCCGGTACTGTTCGAAGGTGTCGATAAAGCCATAGCTCTTTTCCCGCTTGGCCAGCATGCCCTCCGCCTCCGGTTCGGAAAGGCCGTGGTCCGTCATGTACCGGCCCCATCGGGTGCTGTATATGGCCTCCTCCCAGGCATGGTCGGGTTTGAAGACATCCCCGTTGATGAAGCGCCCGCCGTTGTTCAGGGACGTATGGATACGGCGGACGATCGTCGCCCGATCCGCATCCGGCAGATGGTGAAGGCAGAGGGTCGTGATCACGACGTCGAACTGACCGTCAGGCCATACATCCCTGAAATCGCCTTCCAGGAACGCAACACCGGCAAGAGTCGGTTTTTTCCGGGCGATGGAAAGCATTTCCGGCGTCATATCGATGCAGGTAATCTCCGCGTCCGGATTTTTTCGAAGAATCTGTTCTGTGACATACCCCGTTCCGCTGCCCAGTTCGAGAACGGTTATCCGTCCGTCCGGGATGCAGTCAAGTGCCGAATCAAAGAAAAGAGCGGGATTCGGGATGATATTCACGATGAGGCCTTCATAGCGGTCGGCCGTATCATTAAAATGTTCTTCCGCTTTCATGGTGGCTCCCTGTATGGTACGGAGATATTTCGCGGCATTTCTCAAAAGCGATGCGCTTTCGGTTGTCCTGATCGGTCCGATGTTCGTCCCAGGTTGCGATTATTGTAAAGCTCACGGCTCGCCGGGTAATGTAAAGCCCGTTTTTCGGGAGGCCACTCCGAAACGCCGATCCCTTTACTACCCCTCCCCTCCCTCCAGTCATCATGCAGGATCAGATCCGAACGCTCGTTACCACCTCACGAAGCACCCGCCGCTTCCGTGAAAAAGAGCGTATCCCCAACGAGACCCTCCGCGATCTCATCGACATCGCCCGGTTCTGCCCCTCGGCCCGGAACCGGCAGCCGCTCCGCTACGTGCTCTCGATTGATCCGGAGGAGACCGAACGCATCACCGACTGCCTGGTATGGGCCCTCGATCTTCCCGAATGGGACGGGCCGGCACGCGGGGAGCGGCCCGCGGCATATATTACGATCGTGACCGAACCGAACCCTGCCTTTGATCCCTGCTATGACATCGGGATCGCGGCCCAGACGATCCTGCTCGCTGCGGCGGAACGAGGGCTTGCCGGCTGCATGATGGGCTCGATCCGGAAGGATGCGCTGCGGTCCGTCCTCGACCTCGCGGACGACTACGCGATCCGGCTTGTTATCGCACTCGGCTATCCTGCAGAAACCATCGTCATCGAGCCGCTGCCCGAATCCGGCGACACACGGTACTGGCGGGACGCACGTGGCGTGCACCATGTCCCCAAGCGCTCCCTTGAGGCGTGCATTATCCGCCGGTAATCCCGGCGGTAGCCTCCGGTTCGGTATTTTATCCGGAGAAATCGTTTATGCGCTCACCGTTTTATTGATTTATTATGGAAGAATCGCGGAGACAGCAGATACTCGATATTCTCCACGGGCCGAAATTCAGAATTGACACATCTCATGATGAATCTCTCGGACTCAATGACCGTGCTCTCACGCACAGTTCGTTCGCCGAAGAAATGAAACAGAAAAATCTTTTTTTGCGAGGATTATGAGAGATTGGAGTTTTGTGGAAATTATTTTCTTGATTATATTATTGCCAGGCACCTGTATGAATCGACGGACTATAGCCCCGGTGAGATGAATGTCAGGATGAGGGTGACGGAAAATACAAATCCGGCTGATATCGTCATGAAAAATGATCTGAAAATTGACGAGGTCATAGTGCTGGGGAAAGGGACGGGGCTTACTGACAAAATCATTGCTGATGCCTTTGAAGCGTTTATCGGTGCGCTTGGATGTGCTGAAGGATTGGAAAAAGCGCGTGAAGTCATTCTTGGTATGTTTCGTGATGAAATTAAGAATTTTAATCCGGATGGAAATTATAAAGGCAGACTTCAGGAATATGTCGCGAAGCATGCACCGGGTGAACTGAATTACATTTACTCCTGGGAAGGCCCTGATCATCAGAAAAAATGGATTTCAGAACTCTCTCTCGGGGATAAAAAAATTGCAAAAGGATCCGGTTCCACGAAACGGGAAGCCGCAACGGAAGCCGCCCGCAAGGCGCTGTCGATAGTATCTGGTGAATAAAATTTTCCGGAGGATAATCCTCCCTCTGGCTGGCGTATTTAACCTATTCCCACCCCGAACAGCACGCTCCGTTGGAACCGCCTCCTTCCTCGCCGCAGCACCCGCAGGTCTCCTCGCCTCCGGTGAGTGCCGCATGGATCATCGCCTGTGCGCACCCGACGCCGCTCTCCACCGTGATCGCCTGCACCGGGCAGTTTATCATGCAGGCCCCGCACTCCATGCAGGATTCGCGGCGTGCAAGAACGGCACACCCCTCACCTGCGGCGAAGACCCCGTGAGGGCAGACGGTGCTGCATTTCCCGCAGTTGATGCACCGCTCCGGGAAATACAGGAGCGTGTTTTCCGTGTACGAATCAAACGCCATCAGCCGTTCACCACCATCACTATTCCGAGGATTGCCGCAAGGGCGATACCTCCCAGAGCCATGCCCGCGAGCGGTTTCGTGTACCGGAAGATCTCCCGCCTGACACCGCTCCGCGACGTATAGGGCGTGCAGCCCGTAAAGTTCAGGGCCAGGTACGCGGTGATCGCCGGGAAGAGCAGAAGCCCTGCCGCGGCCTGCAGGTATGCGAGGGTCCCCGCCGCCGGAGCGGAGAGATCCAGAGCCGCGAAGGGGAGCATGGCGAGAACGCCGAGAAACAGGCCCTTCGTGGTGAAATCCTTCGTCGGGAGGACCGGGAGGAGCGCCGGGAAGAGGACGGTGCCTGCCCCGACGGCAGCGATCACCCTGAGTGCGGCCCCCATGTCGATAAACGCCCCGAGAAGAACGGCTGCGATCAGGGTGAGCGGCAGCGCCTGGACCAGCTCCACGGGGATCAGCACGATCCTGTCCCTGAACGGGAACCTGACCCGCCGCATCTCCGGTGTGGCCGTTCCGGTTGCCAGGTACTCCGGGAGATCGGAGGCTCGCACCGGGCCGTACTGCACGCAAAATCCCGATCGCCTCAGCACCTCGTGCGCCGCAATCCCGGGTGCGCCGAGCTGCGGAACGATGATCGTCCGGTGCCGGACGACGTCGCTGAGCCGTGTTACAGCAATCCGAAATACAAGCTCATCGGTTCCGAACGTCCCCTTTCCCGCGGCACACCAGACATTGATGCCCTTCGTATCCAGCACGAGGATGAAGCAGTCGGTCCCGGCAAGGGATGATCGGAGTGCATCGAAGCTCAGGGTATAATTTGCCGATGCAAAGACCGGAGAATCGGGTGAGGGGCTACCGAGCCGGTAGAGTCCCGGCTCCACGCGGTGATGCATGCGCCTGTACCCCCACCGGGCGGCAATATGGTCGAAACGATCCGCCCATGTCAGACTTCCGCCGGTATTCCTGATTTCAGGAGGCGACGGCATTTCCGTGCCGCAATCGCAGGAGGGCTGCTCTGCCGGAGAACAGGAACAGCAGCACGGCTGTTTGCCCTCATGCTTTCCCATCTTTTTACTCATGCTCCCGTCCTCCGGTGGAATCACTCCACCGCATTCATCAGCGGGCCAAGCACATCCCGGACCATACCGCTCAGGTTATCGGCCTTGATCAGGGCGAGGCAGCAGACGCTCCCGTCTTTCTCCCATGCAATCAGCGCGAGCTTCTCGCCGGGGCGGATTGCCGCCCGTTCGCGGATATCCTTCGGGAGCACCATCTGCCCCCGGTCGTCGACGGTGAGCACCGCCTCAATCCTGCAGCCGGCTTCAGGAGCGCAGCTGCAGGAGATGTCTTCTCCTGTCATGGATTTTCCTGCACCATCATATGTCGTCAGAATGATATAAATATTCTGATTATTCTGAAATTTTAGATTTTACAGAAAGTCTTGAGTATAACTATCTCCTCCGGAAGCGGCATACAGTCGCGTCCGCATCATTACAGGCCTGATTTCACCTTCTCCTGTAATGCTGCACGGAAGCCGTCCACCGCATTACGAGCAGCCTTGGGGCACAACACATGGTTTATGACTCTGCCGCACCAATCCTACCGTGGTGCGTTGTGGGGATCAAAGAGTGGGTTGTCCCGCAGGACAAGGTTTTTTTCGATCTCTTCGAGGAGCTTGCGGCTAACGTGCGAATAGCCGCCGAACAGCTTGTCGTTCTGGTCGAAGACTATCAGGATATCAAGAACAAGTGCCATAAGATGAAGCAGGTTGAGCACAAAGGTGACCAGATCACCCACTCAATCTACGAACTCCTCAACCGGACGTTCATCACGCCGCTCGAACCCGAGGAGATCTCGCGGCTCGCTTCGGCACTGGACGATATTCTGGATTATATCGACGGCACGGCGAGGCAGATGTACGTCTATGACATCGCGGAATCGGACGAATACATGGTCGAACTCGCAAAACTCATCCTTTTCTCGGTAACCGAACTGGAGAGTGCCGTGAACAGTGTTCGCAACATGAAAAACGCGAAGAATATTGAAGAACGATGCATTGAGGTCAACCGCCTCGAAAACCTCGCGGACGATGTGCTGGGCCATGCACTCCGTAAACTCTTCCACTCGGATGACGCCATCCAGATCATCAAGCTCAAGGACATCTACGGGAATCTCGAGATGGCGACGGACAAGTGCGAAGATGCGGCGAACGTGCTTTCCGACATCGCAATCAGACATACGTGAACCGCCATGGAGATTGTCATCATCGCCGCCGGGATTTTTATCGCCCTCCTGTTCAATTTTGTCAACGGGCTGAACGATGCGGCTAATTCGATCGCGACCATCGTCGCCACGCGGGCCCTCTCACCGTTACGTGCCGTCCTGCTCGCCTCGATATTCAACCTTGTCGGGCCTTTTATCTTCTCGACGGCGATTGCAACAACGATCGGAAAGGGTATCGTCGATCCCGGTTTCCTCACCCCCCACCTCCTGCTGACGGGCCTTATCGGTGCCGTACTCTGGGTGTTTCTCTCGTCATATTTCGGGATTCCCGTTTCAAGCAGCCATGCGCTCGTCGGCGGGCTGGTGGGTGCGGGTATCGGTGCAGGCGGGGCGGCTTCCATACTGTGGCCCGATATCGGGACCGTCACGGCGCTGCTCGCGTATATGGTGATTGGCGGAGTGGCGGGTGCCGCCGTATACACGGCGTTCAATCTTCACCGGGGAAACCCGCTCCGGGATACTCTCGGGACCGGATTTCTGGCGGGAATGTCACTTATCGTGCCGCTGCTGATCATCCCGGGTGTTATCACGGTGAAGGGGATCCTCGCCGTCCTGGTGTTTATCGTGGTCTCCCCAATGCTCGGTTTCCTCTCCGCATTCTTTTTCGGCATTATCATCATGCGATGGTTCCGGAAAGTCCATCCCGCCCGCCTGAACCGTGCCTTCAAACCCCTCCAGATTTTCGCGGGATCCTTTCAGGCAATCGGCCACGGTTCGAACGACGCACAGAACGCGATGGGTGTCATTACGGCAATGCTCGTCGCCGGGGGTTTTCTCACCGATTTTTCCGTTCCTTTCTGGGTAATTCTGGTCTCCTGTCTTGCCATCGCACTCGGCACGCTCTTCGGCGGCTGGAGGGTGGTCAAGAAGATGGCAACGGGGATAACGAAAATCAGGCCGTATCAGGGATTTTGCGCTTCGACTGCGGGGGGCGGGGTGCTGTCGCTGATGACCGCGCTGGGTGTCCCGGTCTCGACCACGCATGCCATGAGCGGGGCGATCATGGGGGTCGGGGCAACCCGCGGATATTCGGCCGTGAAATGGGGGATTGTCCGTGAAATTGTCGCTGCATGGGTGATCACGCTGCCCGCTTCGGCGGTGGTGTCATGGGGCTGTTATCTCATGTATACGTCCCTCATCCCCTGACCGTCCGGACAGGTAGTACCGGCAGTGCCCCGAAACGGGGCATTCCGTGCACCTCGGTTTTTTTGCATCGCAGATACTGCGCCCGTGCCTGATGAAGAGATAATTGATCTCACTCCATGCCTTTCTGGGAAAAAGGACTGTGAGGTCTTTCTCGATCTCGTCGGGGTCTGTTTTTTCGGTGAAGCCGAGACGAGTGGAAACGCGCTTTACATGGGTGTCGACGGCAATTCCCGCGGTTATGTCATAGGCATGGTGGAGCACGATATTTGCCGTCTTCCTTCCCACTCCGGGCAGGAGAAGGAGTTCGTCCATTGAGGACGGGACGTTTCCGCCATGGCGGCTTTCAAGAATACCTGCCGCCCGTATGATATTCCTCGCCTTGGCCCGGAAAAACCCGGTGCTCCTGATAATCCGTTCCACCTCGGCGGGATCGGCCCGGGCGAGTGCGGCGGGATCCGGGTACCGGTGAAACAGCGTGTCCTTTACGGCGTTAACCGTCCGGTCCGTCGTCTGTGCGGAGAGGATGGTCATGACAAGAATCTCGAACGGGTTTTTAAAATCGAGAAAATGGCGCTCTGAAGAGCGGGTGACACCATAATACTCCCGGAGAATGCGATAGACCGTGCAGGCTTCGGACCGCTGCATGAAAATGGGGCAGGGCAGATTCGAACTGCCGTCAAAGCGTCCCAAACGCTCTAGGATGGACCAGGCTACCCTACTGCCCCGGGTGCTAGTATTTGTGGATGCGGTGCATAAAAATAGTTACCGGAATTTTCAGAGCGGCAACGGATTCCTTTTGTCGGGATTGACAACGCTGCCCCGAAACGTCACTCCGAGGAGTGCGTTTTTCAGGGTATCCGGATCCCTCCCGTCGAGCACCACGAGCGGGATCGAACTCCGCTGAATGACCTTTGCCGCCACGATGTCGATGACCGCATTGGATCCGGCATGCAGCCGGTCACCGGCAACGATGGCAATCAGCTCCTCGGGCGTCAGGGCGTCGTAGCGCCGGGCCGAAGGATTGGTCTTCGGATCGGCGCTGTATATGCCGTCGACAGACGTGGCGTTGACCAGCACGTCGGCGTGTACGCATTCGGCGAGAACGGCGGAAACGGCATCGGTCGTCTGGGCCGGCGCAACCCCTCCCATTACGACGATCTTACCCGATTCACCGAAGCGTTTGGCCTCCCGGCAGCTGCCCGGAATTGCCGGGTATGCGCTATCACCGAGCGCTCCTGCGAGCAACGCCGCATTGAGGCGTGTGATCTGGATGCCGAGCTCGTCCGAACCCGCCTCGTCCATCCCGAGGGAACGTGCAACGCTGATATACCGGCGTGCCTCCCCGCCGCCACCGATGACGACGTATAACCGGCATCGTTGTGCAATTTCCCGTAATACCGAAGCATACCGGCTGATATTGTTTGATTCAAGCGAAGGAACCAGAACGGATCCGCCGAGGGAGAGGACAATGGTTTTCATCTCACCTAGTGATTGTCACCCTTTCCATATATGTCTATAAGATGGAGAAGCGGGTGCTCGAAAACGATATGCTTATAAGAACTGCTGAATTTCCCCTTGATGGCAATGAAAACATCATCCGCAAAATCCGGTCCTGCACAAGACCGGTTCCGTGTTCCGGCGACGGTCAGGATCGGAGTCACCGGCCAGCGGACGCTTGCCGATGAAGAGCAGGTGGCAGCGGCGATCCGGCAGGTTCTGGAGCGCCTTGATCAGATCCTTCGCGACACTCCTCACCGGTATGCCGCCATCTCCTCTCTTACGGAGGGCGGCGATCGGCTCCTTTCCGGAGAGGTGCTCGCCTGGCCCGGACGCGGCATGGCGAGCGACGCCGAACTGCGGCTTTTCCTTCCGATGAAAGTCGACGAGTATATCGCCGAATGCTCCACGCATGCTTCGCGTGAAGCGTGCCGGTCACTCGTGGACCGGGCTTCCTCCGTCGAAGTGATGGTGCCGGAAGATACGGACAGGAGAGGTGCCTGTGAAGAGGTCGGGCATGCAATCGTCCGGTACTGCGATGTGCTCGTCGCTATCTGGGATGGAAAACCTGCCCGCATCCCCGGCGGTACGGCAGACATGGTCAAGTATGCCCGCATGGTCGGCCGGACACTCTTCTGGATCGATCTGACGACCGGTAAGGTCATGGAAGAGCGCCATGGTGATGGAATCCTCGAATCGTTCGAGTATCTGAACAGCTTTAACGGAGAAACCGTAGGCGGGGGAGAGATCACAGGCCTGTGCAGGGATATCTACGGCAGGTTTACCGAAAAAGCCAGAATATTCGGGTTGGATCCTGTGGTTATCCGTCCCCTTGCCGAAACACTCCTTCCGCATTTTTCCCGCACCGTTCTCCTGACGAAGCGGTATGAACGGAGATATATGCGTGCCGGCTCGCTCGTGTACGCACTTGCAGCGGCGGCGGTTGCGACTGTAGCAATCCAGACACTCTTCTTTCCCGATTTTTTAGAGCTACTCTGGATCGAAGTGGCGGAGATGGGTACGGTTCTCGTGCTTCTCATTGCGTCCCGTCTCGGTGACTGGCACCGGAAATGGATGGATTACCGGTTCCTCTCCGAAAGGCTCAGGACTGCTCTTTTCCTCTCGCTCTTCTGCGTGCGGGCGGAAACGCCGGATCCTGCCATGAAACCGATGCTTTCCCATACTCCGAACGACTGGATCGAAGCGGCGTTCACGCGGATCCTCGAGACGCGACCTCAGCTGTACTGCGAGCTCACCCCGCCGTTTGAGGAGCTGAAAAATTTCATCATCTCCGCATGGATCGACGACCAGATTTCCAGTTATACGACGATGAGCGGATGGAACCGCCAGAGGCATGAAATTCTGTCGCAGGCAGGAAATACGCTCTTTACCCTGACGCTTGTTTTTGCGGCGATGCATGCCTACGGCCTTGATCATATCTGGGCCGTCGGCCACGGTGACACGTCCTCTCTCCTTGCCGTGCTGACGATCATCTTCCCTGCAGTGGCGGCCGCACTTGGCGCAATCAGGATTAAACGCGAATATCTCCGTAATTCCGAACGATATGCGCATATGGTCCGCCATCTCTCGATTATCGGCCTGCAGATCAAACGGGTCCGCACAATCGGATCGCTCGTGGAAGCGCTGGAGGCCGCCGATGAGGTCACGCTTCGCGAACAGCAGGACTGGCGTGTGGTTTTCCGGTTCCGCGAACTCGAGACGCCGTAAGGCGCGGCGGCGACCACCCCGGAAAGATACTTTTTTGTCGGTTGCTTTCATTCAGACACTCATATGATCTGCTGTCCTGTGTGCGGGAGCACTGAAATGTATCTCGTTGCGGGCGGGTACACCGGCATGCTCTACCGGTGCAAGCAGTGCGGATACGAGGGGGCTCTCGTTGTTGAGGACGATCGCGATACGGAGGAGAGAGGTGCGAACGCACAGGGAAAGAATGAGGAGGATTCGTTGTGACGTCTGACCGCGATTCGATGCATGAGGCAACGCAGTATTCGGTTCTCGAAGGAACGACGGTGCAGTGCTCGCTGTGCAGCCACCGGTGCACAATCCGGGAGGGAGGGCACGGAATCTGCGGCGTCCGGTTGAACCGGCAGGGAATCCTCTATGCAGCGACCTACGGAAAGATCAGTGCGGAGGCGATCGATCCGATCGAAAAAAAACCCCTGTTTCATTATCTGCCGGGAACCACGTCATATTCCCTCGGAAGCGTCGGATGCAATTTTCACTGCCGCCACTGCCAGAACTGGCACATCTCGGCAGCCTCGTTTGAGGATTTCGCGCTTCGTGATCTCCAGCCCGACGAGGGTGTGACACGTGCCCTGGCAAACGGCTGTGCCAGCATCGCGTGGACCTATAACGAGCCCACGATCTGGCACGAGTATACGAGCGATATGGGCGCACTCGCACGCAAGCGGGGTCTCGGGACGGTCTATGTAACGAACGGATACATCACGGAGGAGGCTCTCACCTCCCTCTCCCCCATGCTTGATGCGTTCCGCGTGGATATCAAGGCGTTTTCAGACCCGTTTTACCGGAAAATCTGCGGGGCGCACCTCCAGCCGGTGCTGGACGCCACGGTCCGTGCGCATGAACTCGGGATGCATATCGAGACCGTGACTCTCGTGATACCCGGGCTGAATGACTCCCCCGAGGAGACGGATGCCCTTATCAGGTGGACATATGATACGCTCGGCCCGGACACGCCCATGCATTTCACGGCATTTCACCCGGATTACAAGATGACGGATCGTCCCGCCACTCCGGTGAAGCTGCTGGAGAAGATCTGCGATCGCGCCCGGGAGATCGGCATGCGGTATGTCTATATGGGAAATGTCTTCAGCCATCCGTACGAGCACACGTACTGCCCCGACTGCGGGGAGCTCCTTATCGAAAGGGCGGGATATTCGGTGCATTTCCGGCAGCTTGACGGGACGAATTGCGCCGGATGCGGGGCGAATATACCAATCCTCAGGCATGTCGGCTGACACGAACCCTCCTGTTCGCTTCGTTGCCGACCGGATGCTCGGCACGCTGACGCGGTATCTCCGGTTTCTCGGGTACGACACCCTGAGCGCCAACAGCATCCGCAGGGGAAATTCGCGCGAGGATACCCGGCTCCTCGGTATTGCGGAGACAAGCGGACGTATTCTCTTAACCCGTGACCGCGAACTCGCGCGGCGGGGCGGCCCGGGAGCCCTGCTCATCGAGTCCGAGGACGTTATCGAACAGATCTCGCAGTTAATGCGAAACAGGATCCTTCCCGAATCTCTGACCCTCCGGATGCAGCGGTGTTCGCTCTGCAACACGCCTCTCCGGCCGGCCTTGCCCCATGAAGTGGCGGATACGCCTTACTCGCCGAAGGAAAAGAAGGGAAAAGAATTTTACTGGTGCCCCCGCTGCCGGAAGCTCTACTGGATGGGCTCCCATGCCGAACATCTTGCAAAACGGCTCCGGTGTGCCGCGGATGCCCGCGGGGATCCCGACCGGAGCTAATCAGAGTCGATGGCGATTTCCACCCGGTATCCCTGATCGCATTCGCCGTTCAACCGCTTGACAAAGCTTTTACTTTCACCGGCATTGAACCGGGTAAATAATTCGCTCTCTGAATCGGCCGTTGCACCCGAGTCCTCGTTGACCAGTGATACGAGGACTTTCACGTTCGTTGCCGCCCCGGTGCCGGTGTTCACGAGTTCAATCCGGGTTTCCCAGTAACAGGTGCCTTCGGGAGTGTACCGCTTTTCAAATTCGATTATATTTTTCTCGAATACCGGCCCGGGCGACGGGGAGGGTGTCGCGGTCACCGCCGGAGTGCCTGTCGCAGCCGGTGTCGTCTCCTCGCCGTTCGTGCATCCTGCGGCAGCGAACATCGAGATCATGATGCAGACCAGCAGCAATCCTCGTATCATTCTCATGCATATCATCCCGGTATGCTGCGGTTATGCGGCAGTAGCATACGAAAAGGAATCTTTCGGCTCCTTCTATAATTACCTATCCCTAAATCCGGGGGATGCGCACCTATCATTCCACGGAAAAATCCTTATTCTCTGCCCCGATAGTAATCGCCATGGAATTCGAACGGGTTGAGGGGATCGACCGGGGTAACATCATCCTCTACGCCCTGAGCACGTGCCAGTGGTGCCGGAAAACGAAAGAACTCCTCGGCGAGCTCGGGGTCGCCTTCTCCTATATATACGTCGATCTGCTGGAGGACGATGAGATGAAAGAGGTGCTTGATGACGTCACCCGGTACAACCCCCGCGGGTCGTTTCCGGTGATTCGCATCGGCGACAGGGTAATCGTGGGTTTTCATGAAGACCAGATACGGGAGGCGCTTGCCTGATGAAGAAACTGCCTGACGTCAGTGAGGATGAAATTTCGGCGCGTGTGGCGCGTCTCCGGAACGAGGCTGAACATTCCGGGTACCACCTGAATCCCGATATGTCCGTTACCCGCCATCTTGTCCGGGGCCTGATAGCAAATGAGAAACGATACGGGTATCAGGCGTGCCCCTGCCGGCGTGCGGCAGGAAAGAGGGAGGACGATCTGGATATCGTCTGTCCCTGCGATTATCGTGATCCCGATCTTGCCGAATACGGATCGTGTTACTGTGCCCTGTATGTCTCCGACATGATTGCTGAGGGTCGTGCCGAAGCGGCCCCCATTCCGGAACGGCGGCCTGCAGCATCAGAACGGTCCGGATTCGTTCGCCCGCAGGAGACTGATGTGCCCCGGAAACTCGCATACCCCGTCCTGCGCTGCCCGGTCTGCGGGTACATCTGCGCACGGAACGCTCCTCCCGAACACTGCCCGATCTGCCATGCGACGGGGGAGAGGTTCAGAAAGTTTTTCTGAGCCGTGCGTGCGGGGTAGGCTCGCTCCGTTCTCCACAGTCCCCGAACAGAATATTCAAGATACTCCCCCGACAACAGTAATTTACATATCCGCCGCACAGCCCGGTCTGTTTTTTTACACCCGCCGGTGTGCGCCGGGAGGATGTCGCGGAATGGCGTTTTTTGGCAGATCTGCACCGGATATCAGGAAACTGAAGGATGCAGGGGACATCGACGGTCTCCTGAACATTCTTTCAGGAGCGGATACCGAATACCATCCCGGGGCTGCCACCGCACTCTTTTCTCTCGGTGCGCCTGCGATCCGGGCCGTCGTAGCCCGCCTCTCCGGCGGTTCCGGTTCGTCCGGTCTCGCCCATGCACTCTCGTCACCCGGCCTTCCGGCACTTCCTGCTCTCCTGCATCTCGTGGGGAAGGTGCCCGGGGAGGTTGCGGCAGATATTTCGGATGATGTCGCACGGCTCGGCACGCCGGCATTTGAGGCGATCACCCCGGCACTTATGCACGAATCTGCATCGGTCAGGAAGGGGGCAGCGATCATGCTCGGGTCCCTGGGAAAGAAAAATATGGACGCACTGCTCGCCCTTCGCCATCTCAGCTCCGACAGTAACCGCGACGTCCGGCGTGAAGCCGGCAATGCGCTGGCGCGGACAGGATGGGAACCGGAGGACGACACCGAAAAGGCATACCTCTTCTGTATCCGCGAGGAGTGGAAAGAATGCGTGAAGCTGAAAAAGGCAGCTGTTCCCGTTCTTCTTGAGGCGGCAGGCGATCCGGATCCCGGCGTCAGGATACTCGCCATCCGGTCGCTCGGGAGGATTCATGATCTTCGCGCCATCCCGGTTCTGCAGAAGGGGCTTTCTGATGACGATGCCCACGTACGCGCCGCATCGGCGGAGTCGTACGGGGAACTGGGCGATAACCGGGCACTCCCCGATCTGATGGCGGTGCTGGATGATTCCTATCCTCAGGTGAGGATGGAGGCGGCCTGGGCACTGGACCGGCTCGGGTGGAAGCCGGCGAACGCCCGGCAGCAGATCCGGTACCTGATCGCCAAAGAGCAGTGGAACGAGCTTGCCAGCTTAGGCAAACCCGCGATTCAGCCGCTCATCGAGGTACTGCAGGAAGCCCATTCGGGTGTCCGGCTGGGTGCCGTGGAAGCACTCCGGAAGATCGGTAATCCCGCACATGAAGCGCTGCTGGCCGCCCTCTCAGTTCAGGATTCGGTCCGGAAAGAGTCGGCCCGCCGGGCGATTTCTTCGATAAAAAAGAAAAACGAGGAGGAATCCACCCTCGCACGCAAGAGTGTCGCCGATTCGGAGACGTTCAGGCGCGAGTACGATGATTCAATGGGCGCCCGAAAAAAATTCGATGAGCAGCGGATTTTGGAGGGCAGACTCCCGGTTCGTCCCGGCAAAGCAACGGAGGATGCCCGGCCTCCCTTCCCGAAGCAGGTTCCCAGTCCGGCAGAGCAGAAAGAGCTCCGGCAGATGATTGCCGAGAGCGAACGAAAAGTGAACGAAGGGCTTGCAGCAGCCGAGCGGAAACGGCAGCGTGCGGAAAAGCCGGAGCCTTCGGTGAAGCCGGCGGAGGGTGCCGAACCGACGCCTGAAGACATTCGCGGGATGGAAACATTCCTGAAGGAACGTTTTTCCGCGATTGAGAGGGAGGAGATGGCTGCCGCGCAGGAACGGGCCCGTGCGGAGGCGGAAGACGCCGACGATGTATGGGCCACGCCAGCCGCCGCTCGTGCGGAAGGGCCGGCCGATCTCATCGATTACGACTCGCACACATCGATAACCTTCACCGGCGAGGATCCCGCAGTGAAGGAGGACCCCGTTGAAGTGCTGCTCCGCGCCTTAAAATCGCGGGATGAGTCGATACGTGCCACCGCAATCGAATCGCTTCGTGAAATGGGTGATCCGGCGATTGAATACCTGATCAAAGCGTTGCAGGACGAGACGTACACCGTGCGGCTTGCGGCTTCCGATGCGCTCGGGGAGATGGGAAGCCAGAAGGGCGTGGGTCCTCTCATTCAGGTGCTCCGCGATCCCTATGAGGATGTACGCATCTCCGCCTCTCTCTCCCTCGGGAGCCTGAAAAATCCGCTTTCAATACCGTTTCTCGTGGAGCTCTTCAGTGACGAGTACAACGGCGTACGTTTCGCGGCCGCGGATGCGCTGGTGGAATTCGGCACTGCGGCACTCACTCCCCTCTTAAAAGCGCTGGAGAACTCAAATGCCCTGGTACGAATCAGTGCCGCCCGTGCGCTTGCAAAGCTCGCCGATATCAAATCCATCCCCGCCCTGATCGAACACCTCGGGGACGACGTGGCGGAGGTGCGCTGGGGGGTTTCGCAGGCACTGTCCGAGATTGGAGTCCCTGCCATCATGCCGCTGACATGGGTGCTGAAAAAAGGCCTTTTAAAGGAGCGCCTTGCCGCGCTCGATGCCCTCGGGACGATTTACGATCACCGGGCCGAGGAGGCCATCCTGATCGCTATGCAGGATCCCGACGAGGAGGTCCGCGATAAGGCGGCACGCGTCATGAAAAAGCGCGAAATCCTCAACGTCTGGCGTGATGCGTGGATGAAGCGGGTGGAGGTCGAGGAAGAGCAGCCGCAGCTGATCGGTGCGATGGAAGAGAACGACGCGAAAGAGTTCGACAAGGACGGAGCTCAGGAGATTGAAAACCTGATTATCGCCCTGAAAGATCGCAACGGAACCTCCCAGGTGGCTGTCTCGATGCGGCTGATGATGATGGGCAGGCCGGCGGTCGAAGGGCTCATCCGTGCGTTGAGAAACGAGGATAGTGAAATTAAAAAGGCGGCTGCGGAGCTGCTCGGAGAGATGCGGGAGGTTGCCGTCGATCCTCTCATGAACGCACTCCGGGACGATAATACGTTCGTGAGGACGGTGGCGGCACGCAATCTCGGCAAGATCGGGAACGAGCGATCTATCGACGCCCTGATCGAGGCGATGAATACGGAACGGAATTACCGGGTGCGTGCGGTCATTGCCGAGGCACTCGGGTATATGGGCAACCGGAGCTCGATCGATCCGCTTATTGTCGCCCTCCGTGACCGTGACGAGGAGGTACAGATGGCCGCTGCCCACTCGCTAGGATATATCGGGGATCGGCGGGCAATCGAACCGCTGATACAGGCTCTCAACGATGTCGACTACCGGGTCAGGCACGTTGCACTCGAAGCCCTCAGGGATCCCTCGGGTATCCCGCAGGACCATCTCGTCAATGCGCTGAAATACGGCGAGAAAGAGTTTAAGCAGGGTGTCGCCGAGGCGCTCGATCAGCTTGGATGGGAGGCGGGTAACGATACCGAGTACGCATATTACCTGATAGGCAAGGATCGGTGGGGCGAACTCGACCGGCTCGGACCGGCGGCCATCGGGCCGGTCACCGAAGCACTTCAGGACGAATCGATTGATGTCCGTCTGATCGCTATGAAGACGATGTCCCGCATCGGCGGGGCACAGGTGGTCGCACCGCTTATCGAGACTCTGGGTGACTCCGCACCCGCAGTACGAATGGGTGCTGAGCGGGTATTGATCGAGATTGGCGAGCCCGCGGTGGCTATGCTCCGGGCCGCAGCGGCGATGGATGAGAAGCGTGCGCCTGTTATTGACCGGATAGTAACGGCGATTGAGAAAAAAAGGAGTAGTCCGGTAAACGGAACCTGATGCGGGAGAATGCGGAATGGAGGACGAGGATTGCTATTACTGCCCGACGTGTGAGGAAAGAATGCTCACGGTGGTACACCATGACATCAACAGCGTATTCCTTACATGCCGCGCATGCGGACGGAGTCTGGCACTGAATCGCAGGCTTTGGGCTCTTTTTCTGGAGAAACCCGATGATCGGCTTTCCGATTTTCTCATGCTCGCACATGCGTTCGGGTATACCGGGACGGATTAAGTGAATTTTCAGAACGGGAGTATTCCAAGGTGATCGAAGAGGATTTTCAGGCCGATTCCTATGAGGATGAGGCCTCCACCGGTCTCCGCGTATTCTCCGACATGGTGGCCCCACCTGTCTCCGATGAAAAATCCGCCGTATGATATCAGGGCGGTTATCACGCCGATAAGGAGTGCTGCGGTAAGGATCGGGACATTGAGGAAAGCAAAAGTGAGTCCCACGGCAAGCGCATCGATGCTTGTGGCAACCGACAGGAGAAGGATCATCCAAAGCGTTGCACTATTCAGGTTCTTTTGCTCTTCGTCTTTCCTGCCTTCCCGTATCATATGAACGCCGATGAGCGCAAGGAGCAGGAAGGCGATCCAGTGGTCGATGCCCTCCATGTATGAGCTGACAGCCTCCCCGAAAGCCCAGCCGATTACGGGCATGATTGCCTGAAAAGCTCCGAAGAAGAGTGCAAGAGTCAGGGCGTTTTTCCATCGTGAACCCCGCATGGTAATGCCTCCGGAGATGGATACGGCAAATGCATCCATGGCAAGGCTCACGGCGATGGTAACGAGTGTCGGCAGGTTCATGCGAGCAGATACGCATATGTTCTGTTCCGTAAAATATCCCTCTTTCCCGGCATGCATGTTCTTTCGTGACGAATCTTTGGATTACGGAGGAATAGAGTGATGATCGTCCCCCTCCCTCCGGTGGAGAGATGGGGAAAATTCGGTACCGAGTTCGAGCAGGGCATTCCCGCTGTTATCGGCTCTGCCGTCGGTCCCGGGAATCTCTGGCGTTTTCCCTGCATGGACTGCGAAAACGGCGGTGGTGCATCTCTCATTCCGTATCGGATCGCCCTCCTGTCAGCCGCATCCCCCTCCCGATTATCGAAACGGGTGTGGGGTTATCGGGCGCGTGCGGGTGCTCCGCTCGCGTTTCGGCGCAGGTCCGGGAGAGGAGATGAGGTGAAATTTTCCCTGCGCAACAATTCATAAAAGATAAGTTCCCTTCCTGCAAACACATGGTTCAATGAACATAAAATTTCTTGGTGTGTTGTTGGTCATCGCAGTTGTCGTTTCGGCCGGTATCGCCGGCTGTACGGGCAGCACGGAACAGTCTCCCGCAGAGTCTGGATCGGCGGTTGAGGAAAAACCGATGTACATTGTCGGTGTGGACGGTGAATATCCCCCGTATTCCTATCTTGACAAGGATGGAAATTACCTGGGACTGGATGTCGAATCGGTCCGGTGGATCGCCGACAAAATGGGATTTAATGTGGAAATCAAGGCAATGGCATGGGACGGAATCATTCCCGCGCTGAATGCCGGGAAGATCGACATGGTCTATTCGGGCATGACGATCACCGAAGAGAGGAAGGAGATGGTCAGTTTCTCCATCCCGTACCAGACGATCAACCAGACGTTCGCCGTTCACGACGATTCGGCAGTGACTCTGGACGACATTCTGGCAGGAAACGCGATTATCGGTGCCCAGAGGGGCACGACCGGTGCTTTCTGGGTGGATGAAAACCTGATTGAGACCGGTCTCATGCCCGAGGAGAACCTCAAACTCTATGACAACTTCCCCCTTGTCGTTACCGATCTCCAGAACAAGCGGATTGATGCATCGATCTACGACAAACCCCCGCACGTGAATGCGATTGCGGAGAAGCCCCTGCACATCATCGGGGAGATCTACACCGGAGAGGATTACGGTGTTGCCATCAGGAAGGAGGATACCGAACTCCTCGCAACCATGAACGATGGGCTTACCCTCCTCATGAACGATCCCTACTGGGATGAACTGCTCGTAAAATACGAGATGTAGTGATTTTCTTTCATGAAAAAAGCCTGTTTCCGGTGTGGGGGGTATCCGCATTCCCCGCTCCCGAACGGGCGTGATGGTTATCGCATGATTGTATGAAAGTACTGCGGACGTCCGGAAGACTGCAATCCGCTCTCAGAGAATTTACCCATGGATGCCGTATCGATCCTTATTGAATGGTTCCCGTATCTGCTAAGCGGGGTGGTATTCACACTCGGCCTCGTGCTCGCATCGCTCGGGCTCGGAGTGCTGTTCGGCCTCCCGATGGCCCTCGGACAGGTGTACGGGACACGTTTCGTCAGGGCCTGCGTCGGGATCTTCGTCTGGTTTTTCAGGGGACTGCCGGTGCTGGTGCTGCTGTTTCTCTTCTATTACGGGATATTTCCGAGCCTGCACCTCGATCTGCCGGCGTTCGTCGTCGCCATCGTGGTGCTCGGCCTGCGCGGGGCAGCCTACCAGTCCCAGATCTTTCGCGGCGCCATCCAGTCGATCAGCGAAGGCCAGATGATCGCGGCCCGTTCGCTCGGCATGAGCAGGTTTCAGTCGATACGATCGATTATCCTTCCGCAGGCGATGCGCATTGCGCTTCCCGGATGGTCGAACGAATACCCGAACGTTCTGACGGATACGGCTGTCTGCTATGCGATCGGGGTAATGGAGCTCCTGACACGAACGTCGCAGATCGTCTCGCAGACGTATGTGACGATGCCGATCTACCTCGCCGCAGCCGGCATCTATATTCTCCTGAACTATTCGGGGATGAAGTGCCTGCAGGTAGTTGAGAACAAGATTAAGATCCCGGGTTTCGGGCATCAGAGTGAGGAATCACATGCACGATGACGAGTATATCCTGAAGGTCGAGAACATCCGCAAGTCGTACGGTCAGACGGTCGTGCTCGACTCGGTCTCCTTTAACGTCAGAAAAGGAGACACCAAGGTGTTCATCGGGCCGTCGGGAACAGGAAAAAGCACGCTGCTCAGGTGCATCAACCAGCTGACGGTGCCCGACAGCGGGCATGTCTGGCTGAACGGGGAAGAGGTGACACATTCGGGTTCACGCATCAACTACTTCCGCCAGAAAATGGGGATGGTCTTCCAGAACTTTTACCTCTTCGATCACCTGACCGCTGTCAGGAACGTGGAAATCGCCCTGATCAAGGTGAAGGGGATGCCGGCGAAGGAAGCGCGGAAAAAGGCGCTCCTGGAACTCAGGCAGGTGGGAATGGAAGACTGGGCGGATCACTATCCCGCCGAACTCTCCGGAGGACAGGCCCAGCGTGTATCAATCGCCCGGGCGCTCGCGATGGATCCCGATGTCATGCTCTTTGACGAACCGACGTCGGCGCTGGATCCCGAACTTACCCGTGAAGTGCTCGAAGTGATCAAGAATCTTGCCCGTGACGGAACCACGATGCTCGTGGTGACGCACGAGATGGGATTTGCGACATCGGTCGCGAACGAGATCCTGTTCATGGATAAGGGACGGATTGCCGAACAGGGATCGCCGCAGGAACTCCTATCGGATCCGCGTTTTTCCCGGACGAAAAATTTCATCGGACAATTCCGGGAATTCGACCGGGAAAAGTGACGGGAGGTATTCATGGACACAATGCTATTCATGACGGACGTGCTTATTCCGGCACTGCTTCAGGGGCTGGTCATCACCCTTGAACTGATCGTTGCAGCGGCCCCGTTCGGCTTTGTCTTTGGCATTGCGCTCGCAGTCGGAAGGACCTACGGCGGCCGCCTGACGTCGTATCTCTGTCGGGCATTCGTCGCGTTTGTCAAGGGATGCCCGCTGCTTCTGCTGCTCTTCATCCTGTACTTCGGGCTGCCGTCTGCAGGCATCTCGTTTTCTCCCGTCGTCGCCGCGGTAATCGGATTCATCTCCTGCAATGCCGCCTATAACTCCGAGTATATTCGCGGCGCCCTCCTCTCCGTCAAAGAAGGACAGATGATTGCCGCACAGGCGCTCGGGATGACGCGCCTGCAGGGTATATGGCTTATCGTGCTGCCTCAGGCGCTCAGGCGGGCAATCCCCGGCATCACAAACGAATTCATCTATCTCATCAAGTACTCCTCGCTTGCCTACATGCTGACGGTTATCGAACTCTCGGGCGCCGGAAAGATCGTGGCAACGAAATATTTCACGTACAACGAGACGTTTATGATGGTCGGTGCGATCTACCTCGTGCTGGTGACAATCACCACGATCGCCGCAGACATGATCGAAAAGAAGGTGGCCGTGCCGGGCACCACCGGCCGCTGACACGGGTTCCGGCTCCTGTCGTTACGGGGGAGTGCGGTGGCATTTCCTCCCGTTTCCGCACTATCAGGGAACCTGAACCGATATCCGGCATGCCGGTTCAGAAACTGCTTTCTTCCGCAAGTCACAGATACAGTACAGGTACAGGGAAGATCCTCAGGGCAGGCATCCCTGTTTTTTCCGGTCCGAAAATCACCCCCCGATACGACGGTTCTTGCTTGAAAGGTGCATAATGGCTTCCCGTTCTCCCCGTACTACGATATTCCTTCTTCTTCTGGCCGTCTCCCTGCCGTTCGTGTGCGGCTGTACGGATTATGGCGGACAGGGCGTGGAACAATGGTCCTCCGACATACCCGGCGGCGAAGCCGGTGATGCAGTTTTCAATACTCCCGTACAAAGTGCCTTTACCGGTGAGGATGAATCCGGCACCGGGTTCGCCCTTCAGCGCATCCAACCCGTCATGGACGGGGCTGCCGCTACCGAACCGCGGATGTTTCCCGTCAAATTCGAGACCCGGGAGTATGAAATCGATATTGACGTTAACAGGTCCGTATACGAGGGCGCCCGGACGGTGGATAAGGCGCTCCCCGCTGAGTACTGGTACGACGAGTATCGGATGCTCGGGTACTACTCTTCATTTATCGGCGATCCCGCAATCGTAACATTTCTCGACGACGTGCTCAGCCCCCTGGAACGGATCCGGCGAAGCGACAACCTCAATGACGAGGAGTTTCTTGAGCTGATGGTTACGTTCGTGCAGCAGATCCCCTATGACAGCGGCGCCCCGGTCTACCCCCGGTATCCGGTCGAAGTGATCTATGACGGGAAAGGGGATTGCGATGAAAAGAGCCTTCTCCTTTTGGGAATGTTGTCCCGCGCGGGCTATGATGCGGCATTGCTGCTCTTTCCGGAGATGCATCATGCGACGGCGGGCATTCGGATCAGCACGAATGGAAATCCTCCTTTCCGGACGTTCACGACTTCAAAAAACGAGAAGTATTTCTATATCGAAACGACCGTCCCCACTTATATCGGGCTTTATTCCGAGAATTACGAGGATGCAGAGGCTTTTGTTGTCCCGCTCGGGAACGGTGAGAAGCGTTTTACCCGGGTGAACTACGTCTGCCATATCACGGAGAGCTACCAAAAAATTGCGGACAGGCTTGTCTTCATGGAAGCCACAATGGCCGAGTGGAAACAGGAAATCGAAGATATGAAATCTGATCTGCAGTACGGGACATACGATACGCAGGACGCATGGGACGATGATTATGCGTCATACACTGCGCTTGTCGGGGATTACAATTCCTACGTCGAAAAGTACCGGAAGTACGCGGAAATATATGTCTATATCCGGGACCGCCCGTACGATATCGCCGGTGTCTACCGGCGCATCGAAAACAGTAATGTGATGGATATTACCATCTGAACGGCGCGTCCCGCGTGCTTTTTTCGGCGCCTGCACTCCTGCCGTTCCGGGCATAATAGTTCGAATATGAACGGTTCGGAATCGAAATATTAAAGCCGTCGCCGCCCGCATGAAGTACTGTGAACGGACTGTGGAAATTTGGTGCCGGGAACGGAAAAGAGCGGGGACTCCTTGCTCTGTTTATCTTGCATTCCCTCGACCGGGAACCAAAATCCGGATATGCCCTGCTGAAGGAAATTTCCGATAAAACCGAAGGTCTCTGGATTCCTTCCAAGGGAACGCTGTATCCTGTGCTGAAACAGCTGGAGGAGGACGGCCTGATACATATCGTCGAAACCGGCGCCCGGTCAAAAAACATTTTCGAACCGACCGAAAAAGGCCGGAAGACACTTTTGTCGATAAAAAAACGGAAGAAGGAGTCCCGGGAAAAACTGCTCCGGTTTTCGAACCTTCTGGGCGAAATTTTTGGAAAAGAAAAAATGGCTGCCCGGGGGCTTCTTTTCGACATCAGGGAAGCGATCGAGAATCTGCCTCCCGGGAAAATTCCGGAAGCGGTGGATATTCTTGAGCGGTGCGTCGGCGAACTCCGGGGGATTCAGTCTTGACGGCAGTACACGTTAAGGATCTGACGAAGAAATTCGGAGAATTCGTTGCGGTCGACCGGATATCGTTTGATATACGGAGCGGAGAGATCTTCGGCCTGCTCGGCCCGAACGGGGCGGGCAAGACAACAACGGTGTCCATGCTCGCGACCCTTCTCCGGCCGACCTCGGGCACTGCGGAGGTCTGCGGCTATGACGTGCTCCACGGTCAGGACGCTGTCCGGAAGTCCATCGGCATAGTATTTCAGGACCAGAGCCTCGATGAGGAGCTGACCGCATGGGAGAACATGGATTTTCATGGCCGCCTGTACCGCATTCCCCGGGATGTCCGTGAGAAGAGAATCGACGACCTCCTGGAGCTTGTAGAACTGGACGACAGAAAGGACGGGCTTGTAAAGACATTCTCCGGGGGCATGCGGAGGCGCCTTGAGATTGCCCGGGGGCTCCTCCACGAACCGAAGGTTCTCTTCCTTGACGAACCGACTCTCGGCCTGGACCCTCAGACAAGAAACCACCTCTGGGAGTACATCGGGAGATTGAATTCGGAGAAGGGGATCACCATCATCCTTACCACGCATTATATGGAGGAGGCCGACAGGCTGTGCGACAGGGTCGCTATCATCGACAGGGGAGCAATTGTGGCTCTCGCGACCCCTGAAAAACTGAAGGAAGAGATCGGCGGCGATGTAATCACCATCGCGTCATCCCGGACCGATGACATCATGTCCCTCATCGAGGCGCCCTGGATTACCCGCATGGAGCCGCATGACGGCGTTGTCACGATCCATCTCGAAAACGCTGAAAAACATATCTCCGAAATCATACAGCTTCTGGCGCAGCATGTCATAGATATCGGATCGGTCTCCATACACAAGCCCACGCTCGAGGACGTCTTCCTGCACTTCACCGGGAAGACGATCCGCGAAGAGGAAGCCGACAGCAAAGCGCAGATGCGTATGTTCATCAAAGCGCGGAGGCGCTGATTATGGATATCGTCTATACGCTCTGGCTGCGGAGCATCAAGCGCTACCTCAGGTCCCGGAGCAGGATTGTCGGAAGCCTCGGCATGCCCGTCTTCCTTCTGCTGGTGCTCGGGTTCGGTCTCAACTCCGTCGTGCGGATTCCCGGTCAGGATGCCGGATATATGCAGTTTATTATCCCGGGAATCGTTGCGATGAGCGTGCTTTTCACGTCGGTCTTTTCCGGTATCCAGATCATCTGGGACAGGCAGTTCGGGTTTTTGAAGGAGACGCTCGTTGCACCTGTGTCACGCATGGAGATCATGCTCGGCCAGACGTTCGGCGGTGCGACGACAGCGTGTATTCAGGGGATCATCATCCTCGTGATCTCCCTCTTTATCGGGCTGCAGATATCGAGTGTCGCAGGCTTTTTCATCGCGTTTGCATTCATGATCCTGATCGGGATCTCGTTTTCCGCGTTCGGGATTGCGATCGCCTCGAAGATGGAGGACATGCACGGATTCCAGCTTATCATGAATTTCGTGATATTCCCGATTTTCGGGCTTTCGGGAGCGCTGTTCCCGATAGAGAGCCTGCCGCCCTCCGTTGCGGGACTCACGCTCCTGGATCCGCTGACCTACGGCGTTGAGGGGATACGGTACGGTCTTGCCGGGACATCTCAGATAAATCCGGTGATAAGCTTCATCGTGCTTTCGGTGTTCACCGTTGCCATGATTGCCGTGGGATCATACCTCTTCAGGAACACAACTCTCTGATTTTTACTCCGCGGAGGACGGCTTGGGTCCCCGGAGCCCTGCGGAATACTTCTTTTTTTTCGCTATCTCCCCGGCAGCACCATCTTTATCATCCCTGACCCCGGATATCGAACTGTTGCCATGAATCTTGATGTCTTTGACCGGATGAGCCGGGACGAACTCATACGGTATCTCGAATTTCTCCTCTGGCACTACCGCGTGGTAGACGCGTTCTGGTTCATCTATGTCGCGGAGAAATATGGCCAGCCCACCGCGGAGGAGATCAACGAACGTGTCTGGGGACGGGTCGCCTCGATGGCGGCACGCGACCTCGCCGAGCGGTTTTCCATCACACAAAAAGGGCTCAGGGGATTTGTGGAGGCGGAAAAACTCTTCCCATGGTCCATTATCGTCGATTACCGGTACGACGAGCGGGACGACGAGGTGGAAATCTCGGTTCCGTCATGCCCGACGCAGGAAGCACGGCTGCGCCGCGGCCTCGGGGAGTATGTCTGCCGGGAGATGCACCGGGCGGAGTTTACGAGTTTTGCAATTGAGATTGACGAGCGAATCCGTGTCGAATGCATCCACGCGCCGCCTGACCCTCACCCGGATGATATGTTCTGCCGGTGGCGGTTCACTCTGGAGGAATAATCCCGACGGGTGTACCCATCGGGTCTGCCCGACGCGTGAATCGCCGGAGACGCGCTCCTGCGGATGCGGGCATCCGTCACCTGTCCTGACCGCCTGCCTGCATCAGTACCTGCTCCATTCGTCTTTCCCCAGCGGCACGCATGCTTATGACAGTACACGACCAACCAGATGACGATGTTCAAAGCGCTTGATGTTGATGCCTGGGTCACGGAACGACGCTCCAGCCTTGATGAAGCGAGGGATGCCGTTACCGGGATTATCCGGACCGTCCGGGAGGAGGGTGACGAGGCCCTGCTCCGGATGGCGAGAAAATACGAGCCCGATATCACCTCCGTACGAGTCACGGACGAGGAGCGCGATGCCGCCTATGAAAGCGTGGATGACAAGCTCCTCACGAGCCTTATCGAAGCTGAGGCACGGATCACCCGGTTCCACGAGCTCCAGCGGGAAAGAGACCTCTGGCTCGAGGAGGTCGAGCCCGGGATTATTCTCGGCGTCAAGACAACCCCGCTCGACCGCGTCGGCCTCTATGTTCCCGGGCGGCGGGCGGCTTACCCCTCTACCGCACTCATGACTGCGGTTCCGGCGAAGGTCGCCGGTGTCCCGGAGATGTGTGCCTGCACCCCTCCCCCGGTACTCCCCCTGACACTGGTCGCGCTGGATATTGCCGGCGTGGACGAGATCTACCGGATTGGTGGTGCGCAGGCTGTTGCCGCGATGGCGCTCGGGACGGAGACGATCAGACCGGTGCAGAAGATCGTCGGGCCGGGGAACGTGTACGTGACTGCGGCCAAGATGATGCTGCGTGATCATGCCGAGATCGATTTCCCGGCCGGGCCGAGCGAGATCGGGATCATCGCGGATCGTTCGGCAAACCCGCAATTTGTCGCAATCGACATCCTCGCGCAGGCCGAGCATGATCCCGATGCGGCGTGCGTGCTCATCACCACCGACCCGTCGCTCCCGGAAAAGGTCGAAAAGGAGATCGGCCTGCTGATGGAGAAGGCACCGCGGAAGGAGATCATCACCTCTGCGCTTGCACAATCGGGATATGTCGTCACCCCGGACCTCGACGAGGCGGTCTCTCTCATGGACAGGATTGCGCCGGAGCACCTCTCCATCCAGGTCGAGGATTCGCTCTCCGTCCTCAATGCGGTAAAACACGGCGGCTCCATTTTTGTTGGGGCATACGCGCCCGTCGCGTGCGGCGATTACGCCTCCGGCACGAACCACGTCCTGCCCACGGCGGGCTATGCGAAAATTTACTCGGGCCTTAATGTCGGCCACTTCTGCAAGTCCTCCACAGTCCAGGTCATCGACCGGAGAGGGCTGGAGGCCATCGGGGACGTTATCGAGACGATTGCCGATGCGGAGGGGCTGTACGCCCACGCGGAGTCGGTGCGGATCCGGAGAAAAGGTAAATAATTTTATGCTGTCTGCCGGGACGCTTTTTGTGAAGGTTTTCGGCATGACCGGCTTTTATTGGGCTGACACAGGCAAAGCAGTCCCCTCTCCGGCGACGGGTGCCTTTGGAAATTGATTTAATTATCAAGATAGAAGTAAAATTTAATAAAATATTGGCATACCATGAGCAATTCAGAAAAATCACAATAAAAAAAGGAAAAATTATGGCAAAATATCAGGATTACGTGATAAAAGACGGAGAATTCATCGGAAAATTTGAAGAGATGTACAGGGAATTCGAAGATCCCTGGCATCAGAGCGAGGGACTGGATTTCTCATTTTCCCGAAGTGCAACGATAGGCCTGATAAAGAAATTCGGAATAAAATCGATGGTGGAATTCGGATGCGGACTGGGACATACCACCCATCTGATAAAGGAAAAAACCGGGATTAATATTGCAGGCGTGGATGTGTCCGAAACGGCAATCAAAAAAGCACAGCGTAATTACGCAGATATTGATTTTTTTGTAGACAATATTGAAAATATTGCACACTACGGCGCATATGAAAATATTTTATTCGCAGAGATTACCTGGTACATTCTCGAAGATGATCAGATTTCCAGAATATTTGATAGTATGATGGATAATTTCAAAAACAATTATTTCATCCATAATCTCGTCTTTTATCACGGTCAGCAGAAATATGGAAACAACTATTTCACTTCTCTTGATGAATTCATTGAATTTTGTCCTTTTCAGTATATCGGGTCCGTAATAAGTGATTTTATCGTAGACGAAACATCTGAGACATCCTCAATTTATAAAATAACAAAAAAATAACGTATATTTAGCGGAATACTCTGCAAGAAGGTTTTATCGTTATAAGAGTGCTGCTATGGGGATTTGAACCCCAGTCGTCGGCGTGAAAGGCCGACATGATTGGCCCCTACACTATAGCAGCTCAAAATGAGTTAAGTGCCTTACACTATACGCCGGATTCCGATAAATAGGTTGTGGAATGCGTGCCGGCATCCCGCTCCGGCGGGCCGGGATTCCGGAAACCGGACGGGAGCCGGGGGCCGAGTTCAGGGAAAGATCTCCGTCCCCTCGTTGTCGGCGATGGCCCGGAAGGAGGCCATCAGCTGCTTTGTGATGGGGCCGGGTTTTCCGTTTCCTATCGATCTCCCGTCAATGAGTGTGATGGGCGCGACCTCTGCTGCGGTGCCGGTGACAATGACCTCGTCGGCGGTATAGAGGTCATAGTAGCCGAGGTTCTGCTCTTTTACGATCAGGCCGAGGC
The DNA here is from genome assembly GCA_001412355.1 of Methanoculleus sp. SDB. Classification (NCBI taxonomy): domain Archaea; kingdom Methanobacteriati; phylum Methanobacteriota; class Methanomicrobia; order Methanomicrobiales; family Methanomicrobiaceae; genus Methanoculleus; species Methanoculleus sp. SDB. Next base: position 33,361 of record LKUD01000033.1, on the reverse strand, counting down.
TCTCCGCGATCTCGAGCACGACCTGCCGCGTGATTCCCCGGAGGTTGTTGAGAGTCGGCGGGGTGATCAGGAGACCGTTTTTCACGACGAAGATGTTGTCGCCCGAACCTTCGGAGACGTACCCGTTCGTGTCAAACATGATCGCCTCGTCTCCTCCCTTGTAGTTCGCCTCGATCTTTGCGAGGATGTTGTTGAGGTAGTTGAGGCTCTTCACGTTCGGGGGCAGCGATTCGGCGGGGTTTCTCCGTATCGAGACGCCGACGGCGGTCAGTCCCTTCTCGTAGAGATCGCCGTACATGGCGCCCCACTCGATCGTGATGCAGATGACGGTCGGTTTCGGGCACTTGGTCGGATCGAGCCCCATGGTGCCGGGACCGCGGGTGACGATGGGACGGATGTAGGCGTCTTTTAAGTCGTTCCTGCGCAGCGTCTCGAGAATGGCCTCGGCGAACTCTTCCTTGGAGATCGGGACCTTCATGTCGATTGTCTTTGCCGAATCGTACAGCCGGTCAAGGTGCTCCTGGAGGCGGAACACACGGCCATTGTAGGCGCGGATTCCTTCAAAAACCCCGTCGCCGTAGAGAAGGCCGTGATCGAAAACCGAAACCTTGGCTTCGCCCTCGGGGACGAACGCTCCGTCAAGGTATATGAGCATACATTATCTGTGAATCTTCATGATAGGTATTGTTTGCGTTCTGCAACGCCCCGGGTGGTGCACCACCTCAGAAGCGGGCGGTGCTCCGCTCAGTCTCTCGTCCGGCAGATTTCCGTGAACCGGGCGAGCATGCCCCTGCTGGCGACCGGGTGGAGGTGCGTATAGCTGCCCTGCGTACGGCCGATCACGGCACCGTCTAAAGTGTCCCTGATGCCTTTTCCCCGGGTAAGGCGGTAGGCATAGTGCGTGTCCGGTGCGAGGCGCACGTCGGTGTGGTGAAACTCGTGACCGGCGAACCGGGCGGGGCCGAGCGGGCTTGTGTCGTCCGAGAATCCCTCGACATACCCGATCACCCTCCGGGAAGGCATCCGGGTTTCACCCGAAAATACGCCGCACATCTCGTACTCCTCGTCACGGTCACGCTCCTGGTACCCCTTTTTCAGGACGATGCGGTCGGTGAGGTACAGGAGGCCGCCGCATTCCGCGTAGATAGGCACCCCTGCCCGTGATGCGCCGAGGATCGCCTCCCGCATGGAATCGTTCGCCTCCAGCTGCTCCGTGAAGAGCTCGGGATAACCGCCGCCGAGGATATACCCCTCCGCATCGGGCAGCCGGTCGTGGATCGGGCTGAACGGCACCGGTTCGGCGCCGAGGGAGGCGAGCATGTCGAAGAGGTCCGCATAATAGAAGTTGAATGCCTCGTCGACCGCGATCCCGATGCGCAGGTCGGCGGGTGCGGTTTCGTAGATCGGCGGGATGCCTGCGGGAAGAGCGATATCCCCCGCGAGGCCGAGGAGGGCGTCGATGTCCACATGGTTGCCGATGATGTCGACGACCGATCCGATGCGCTCCAGGAAGGTCTCGCTGCCCTTTCCCTCGAGGTAGGGGACGAGGCCGAGGTGGCGCATCGTGAGCTTCATCTCATCGCTCCTCGGGATGGCGCCGATGACAGGAATGCCGCAGTAGTGCTCGATGGCGCGGACCGCCTTGTCCCGGTGCGTGTCGCTCCCGATGTTGTTGAGGATGACACCGCGGATCTTCACGCCCGTGTCGAAGGCGGCGAATCCCTTCACGATTGCGGCGGCGCTTCGCGTGATGCTGGCTGCATTCACGACGAGGATGACGTTCAGGTCGAGCTGTTTCGCGATATCGGCGGTCGTTCCCCTGTCGGAGAGTGCTTCCGCGCCCTCGAAGAGGCCCCGAACGCCCTCGACCATCACGAAGTCGGCACCGGCACATCCGTAGGTAAAGACGTCCCGGATCTGCCCGCTGTCGAGCACGAAGCTGTCCAGATTCCGGCACGGCCGTCCCGTCACCCCAGTGAGGTACGAGGGGTCGATATAGTCCATGCCCACCTTGAAGGTCTGCACCGCCATCGTCCGGGCGAGAAGTGCCGAGAGGGCAAGCGTGATGCTTGTCTTTCCGCTCCCGGAGCGGTCACCGGTGATCAGGAGCCCCTTCATCTCATGCTCCTCACGACGGCTCCGAACTCGCTCTCGACGATATGGCGGACTCCGAGCGTCTTCGGGTGGAGGTCGATCTCGACGACGACGTGGGCATGCCCGATATCCCGCAGCGGTTCGACCTGCCGCGGCCCGTTCGTCACCGAGAAGATCTCGATGCCGCCGGTGTACTCGGGCGGGACGGCATGGGGAACCCCGGCAAGGAGAGCAAAATCGGGCTGAATCTCACGAATTCGCTCTCCGACTGCATCGCCGTTCGCACCGTACTCGTCGAGCGCCCCGAGAAGTTCGGGGACAAGACCGCGCTCTTCCATCCCCTCGCGGATGATTCGCGCATCCATGCGGGTCTTCGGCAGCCCCCGCTCTTCGAGGTTGGCGATATAGGTGATCTCCGCCTCCGGACAGGCCTCGTGGAGCGCGATGAGGGCGTCTGCAAACATGTAGGCGGTTTCTTTTTTTGCGTTCAACACTGCCACACCACGTTTTCCATCACGGGCGAGGGCGAGGAGCCGTCCGGCGACAGTATGCTTGAGATCGCCGCGTGAGGGTTCGATATAGGGTTTGTACGCCGCACCGCGGAGGCGCTCTACCTCGTTTGCCTTCGCGAGCAGCACCTTCTGCCGGGAAAGCTCCTCAGGGGATATCCACCCGGCACCGGCGGCCTCTTCGAGCGTTGCCATGACGCCGTCGATGTTTTCCCGGAATCCCGCATGGATGTCCACCGCGATCGTCGGGGTGGTGACACCGGAGTCGGCGACCGCGGCGTGCATGTCCTCGCCGATGATCATCGACACGCAGGTGCCGACGACGGCCATCCGCGAGGGGTGAAACGTCTCCTCGGCGTAACGGAGCACCTTTTCAAGCGTTGCCTGCCCTCCGAAGATGAATTCGTTGTCTGCAAGGGATGTGGTGAGCACCCGCATCCCGTCCTCCTCGAGCAGCCGTGCGTGCTTGAACGAGCATCCGGACGGCCCGTGAAGCACGGCGACGTCGACGCCGAGATCGCGTGCCGTGTAGAGTGCCGCAACGATGGAACTTGGTCGTGGCTGAATATACTGCATCTTTCTTACCTCCATGTCTTTACTGCAAGGACGATACTTCCTTCCCCCGCTACGGACTGCGCCCGGGCCCGGCCTTTCGCGAAGTCCGCGGCCTTCACCGCGCCCGGAATGTCCGGCAGTTCCGCCGGGTCTCCGACCAGCACCACCCGGGACGGCCGGGTGGTGCGGATGGCGCGTTCGATCTGATCGGGAGGGAACCCTTCGCATATTGTCTGCGCTTCGGCCCCGATCACGAGGGTGACCGCCTCCTCCCCCGAGATTTCCCGGGCGAGACGCACCGCTTCGATCGCCCCGTCGGCATTTGTCCCGCTGTTTGCATTGTCGACGACCAGCATGCCTCCGTCCCGCGATACCGCCATTCTCCCGGGAAGGGCTTCGAACCCGGCAAGCGGGGCGGGATCGATGCCGAGGACACACGCCGCCGTGGCAGCGATCGCAAGAGCCGCCTGGTACCCGGGCACGGCGCAGAGTACGTTTTCAAAACTGCCGGAGATATCGTTCCATGCATAGGAGGCGGTCGTGCCCGACCATGACACGACATCCCCGGCATAGACGGCGTTCTCCATTCCACGGGGCACGCCGGGACCCGCGACGACCGTCCGGCAGCGGGCGAGCGACCGGATCTTCTCGGCACGGGCGCTCCGTTTCCCGGCGGCGATTGGGTAGTCCCCTCCCGATGTCAGCACACCAACCTCCCCGGCACCGCTGACGCCAAGGGATTCTTCGGCAATCAGCCACCCGCCGCTCTCGCGGGCGCGGATGGCGGCATCGATCACGGAGGCGGGAGTGATGCTTCGTTTCCAGAGCAGAGTTCGCTCTGGCATCTCCCACGTTCCCCGGGACGTATGGACGATACCCTTCCCCGGCATCAGCGCGGCAAGGGCGCATGCGGTCGTCGTCTTTCCCTGCATCCCGGTAATCTCGACCATGGGGGCGGGCGGATCTGTGCCGAGGATGCGGCGCACGGCATCGTGGTGGGTGATTACCGGTGTCTCCGCCGCACGAAGCAGAAAATATCCGGGATCAAGGTGAATCGGGGCGATAATCAGGTCATAGGTCCGCGATGCGGCGACGGTGGCCGGTATCCCGGCATGTCCCCGGTATACATCCACCGTATCAACATCATGGCCCCCGGCGCGGAGATGCACGGCGATCGCCTCACCCCCGTGGATGGTGTCAAGCACCAGAATTTTCATGCGATAATCAGATCAGGTCAAGAGCAGTACGGGCGTTCTTAAGCATAAGTTCCGCCAGCAACGGATCGCTGCCGATTGGCTGAGCGTACACGAGCGGGATCTCGCCTGATTTCAGAGCGAATGTCCCGCGATACGTCCCTTCTTCGAGGCCCAGGATTGCAGGGATATCTTTGAGGATATGGACTCCCTTTGCAAGAAAGAGGGGGACGACAACGAGCGCATCGATCTCCTCGTCCCTGAATTCCTCGAGCTTTTCCTCGACGGACGGGGTGTTGATGCTCATGAATCCTGCTTTGACGACATAACCGGACTCCTTCTCGGCAATGATCCGTGCGGTGTCTTCGATGAGTGATTTGTTGAACGGCATTTTGCTGCCGTGGCCGACGAGTAGCAATCCTTTCCTAGCCATATATTACTATGTACTACGATTCGATAATAAAATAATTATCAAATGGTTTTTGGTATTCGGCGTTTTAAAGGTATATGACATGAGTGATTTCGAACGGGAAGTGGCACACTGCATCAACGCCTTTCTCGACGCGCACCATATCCGGGGTTTCGCTTATCGCCTGAAACAGTCCAAGTTCAACACCCAGTACGTGGATCTCCTGGTGGACTCACTGGATCCGCGGTACTATCTTGCTATCGAGTGCAAGTCAATCCGCGGGAAAAAGCTTTATTTCTCCCAGCATTTTCACGAGGACCGCAATAATATCCACCAGATTGATGCCATCACCGAGTTTCTTGAAAAAACGGGACGGAAGGGAATTCTTGCCGTCGAATTCAGGGCGGGGCCGGGACGGCCGAAGGAGGCCTATTTCCTGCCGTGGGAGCGGGTGAGGCAGATGTATGAGCGGCAGCCCGGAATCACAATCGAGGAGTTCAGGGACGGAGTTCCACTTTCCCGGTGCTCTGACCGGTATGTGCTGGATCATCTGTACCCAAAGGACTTTCACGCACCATCGCCAATATCAGGGGAATTATGATGGATCCCTATGATCGGTTCGAGCTCCTGCTGAACGACAGGGTAGTGAAAACCCCGATTGCGCTTGCCTCGATGGCAGGAATTGTTGACGCGGGATATGTGCTTGAGCGTTCCGATCATGCCGGTGCGGCATTCATCGGCGGATATTCGATCGACGAACCGGCGATTGCGGCAAGCCGTGTTATGGCCGGAGAAGGAAGAAAGGAATTTCTTCCCGACGACCCGATCGAGGAGATCGGCCGGCAGCTGCTGCTCTTACACGAATCCGATGTCGTGACCGGTGTCAATCTCCGGGGGGGTTCTCCCGACTCGTTCCGGGCGGTGTCGGAGAGATTCGGTGATCGCGTTATCTACGAGATCGATGCCCACTGCCGCCAGCCCTCCATGATCGGAGCCGGATGCGGAGAGTATCTGCTGCAGCATCAGGAGGCGCTCGCAGCGGTGATCGAAGGGCTGAAAAGTGACGGTGTCACGGTTTCGGTGAAGATACGGGCCGGTGTTGCGAAAAACGATCAGGATCTTGCCCGGACTATCTGGAAGGCCGGTGCGGATATCATCCATATCGACCTGATGGATTTCGGGCACGCAAAGCTCAGGCAGATCCGGAACAGCTGTCCTCTCGCGATCATCGCAAACAACGGCATCACCACGTTCGCCCGCGCGAAGGAGATGTTCTCCCACGGCGCTGATCTGGTCTCGCTCGCCCGCCATGCGGATCCTGCGACGCTTGCGCGGCTCGATTCCGCGATCGCGGAACTTGCCGACGATGTCGGGTGGTACAACGCCCCCAAGCAGCTCTGCCGGGGCGGCGATATCCGGGCGTTCTGCTTCTGCTGCATGCCGGTCAAGGACTGTCCCCTCCTCCCCGCGCTCCGGCGGATCGGGATGGAGCGGAGCGAGTTCATCGTGATGAAACAGGAAGGGGTGATGAATACTCCGCTCGTACACGGGGAACACACCTGTTTCGGAAGCCTTGCCTGGTGCTGCAAGAGTTCGACTCCCTGCATGTTCCGGGATATGACGCTCGGAAAACTGGGGCTTTCCAAGCAGGACTATATGCGGTACAAGCACCGGCTTGCCGATACGATTATGGCGAGGATATTCAGTGACGACAAACCGGATGACACGGGCTGAACGGGCACAGCTCGCGATGATGCTTGAGGTGTGCGCCTATCCGAAGCCCGGGAATGTCGACCGGTGCCATGATTACGACGATACGCGTCTTGAGCATTTTCTCGCCTCGGCGCTTTTCGTCCGCCCGGCATTCGACCGTGCCGAAGAGGGCGGTCCGGGGCTCGGGGCGCTGATCCGGGAGGCCACGTCCCGGACGAGCACCCACGGCGGGGGCAACACGCATTTCGGTGCATACATCCTTCTCATCCCCCTGATTGCGGGGGACGGGATTTCCGGCGCATCGGCGGCCGTGAAGAAGACGACGGTCGATGACGCGCTTGACTTTTATGCGGCGTTTTCAATGACGCAGGTGCGGATGCATCATAGCGACGAACTCGATGTCAACGACCCCGCAACGCTCGGGATCATCCGGGATCGTGGCATGACGCTCTATGATATCATGGCGCACTCGGCGCCGGGGGATATGGTGGCCCGGGAATGGACGAACGGCTTTGCTCTCACGCGCAAAGCTGCCGATCTCCTGCACGAAGCCGGTTGCGGCAGGCATGCGATCGTGGAGGCATTCGTCCGGCTGCTTGCGTCGGAGACTGACACTTTTATCATAAAGAAGCACGGGAGAGAGGTCGCGGAGCGTGTCCGTGAGCAGGCGGCGGAGGTGCTCGCCGGCACCCGCAATCTCGAATCTTTTGACAGCGATTGCATCGCCGCGGGCATTAATCCGGGATCTGTTGCGGACCTGATCATTGCCGGCATCTATGTTGCGCTCGGGGAGGGCTGGAATTGGGACTGCTGAGGGAAGGCATCAACGAGGTGATTGCAACAACGCACCGGAATGCCGCACCCATTGGTTTTATCTGCCGCGACGGCAGGGTGTCGCTCGTGCTCTTCCACGGGAGCCATACGGAGGAAAACGTTCGTGAGCACGGCTGGATTGTTGCGAATATCGTTTTTGATCCGGTGCTGTATGTGCGGACCGCATTTACGGATCTTCCGCCCTCCGCCTTTGTTACGGAAACCGTGGCCGGCATCTCCGTCGAGCGGCTTCGTGAGGCCGAAGCGTGGGCGGCGTTTTCGATTGCGGAGGCCCGCGATACGGGGGAGGCGCTGGTGGTGCGGCTGCATCCGCTCCACGAGGAGATCATTGCCCCGGTGGTCCGTCCGGTCAACCGCGGATTTTCGGCAATCATCGAGGCGACGGTGCATGCAACGCGCTATATCTTTTCCCGCGATTCGGCACTGAAAACCCTCATCGATCACCACGCAGCCCTCGCACGCAAATGCGGCGGCCCGCGGGAGTGGGAGGCGCTTGATCTCCTGCAGGATTTCATCGGGAAGGCTTTAACGGCGGATGAAAAGGAAACTGCCTGAATCGGTCCGGGAATTTAGCCGTACGGTGTATCGGTAGAATCACCGGTGAGGATAGCCGAAGAAACGCCGATGGAAACTTTCGTTTCAGATCAGCGAAGCGAAAAAGAGTGAATCAGACGTATGTGTCGAGAATGACCGCTTCGTCATCATCCCAGTACCGGGCCGTGATGATTACGTGCTCGAGCCCGCCCGTAAGCGGCTGGGCGCTGATAAGATTGTAGGACTGCCCGACAACGGGCCCCGTGATGGTAACCTGGCCTGCCTGGGTGCCGTCCGTCGCATAGAGCGTTGCGGTAATATCGGCAATTTCGTCCGCCCTCGGCGGTCCGATATACGTGATTTTCACGGTAACTGCATCGGCCTGCGCCGCGGAAATGCCGATCGGCGTGTCTGCGTGCAGGTTCTGCGGTACGGCAAGCGTGTAGCCTACCATGACTGCGGCGAGAATGACGGTGATGGCGACCATAAGAATAACGCCGATGACCGGCGAAACCGCCTCTTCGTTTCGTTCTGGTGTGCGGTTGGTGTGCATGAGATCCACCCCGTCAGGGCCATGTCGGAAAGAAAAAATTTTTGTGTTAGGGTTAGAGCAGGTTGTCGTAGATGACCTGTGTGGTACCGTCAGAGAAGGTTGCGGTAACGATAATCTGGTCCTGACCGGTGGTGCCTGCGTTAGCGAGAGCCATCGTACAACCGACAGTTGGTGTAGTAGAAGTAGTGGTTGAGGCGTGCGTGCTGGCGGTGCCCGAGTCATAGAAATAAACGTTGCCGTTGCTCGGGTTCGTAGCCTGAATAGACTGCACGCTTGAATGGTCAGGTCCACCCTGATAGGTAATGTTGACCCAGGTATCCATCTGCTTTGCAGTAACAGCCACAACTTTGGTCGTCTGTACGTCACCAGCCATACCGAACACGAACACAGCGATGACCGCTGCGAGAATGACGGTGATGGCGACCATGAGGATCACGCCGATGACCGGCGAGACTGCCTCTTCTCTCTCATGATAGTTCATATTTTTTTCACCTCGTTCAGGTGCCCCCGGAGGGCATCTTTGCAATTATCTGCTTGTCGAGATTCAATATATAAAGGTTGTGCAGAATTAAGAAATGGAAATAAAATCTCTACATTCTGCTAGTTTTTTGGAAATTATTTTTCCTTTATTCTTTATATTTGAAACATTATTCGATTTGATTGAACTTGTTGATTATCAATCATGATTTACTGTATGGATTTACTCCGACCGAAATTGAATGCAAAACCCCCTTTCCTGTCATCTGATTCGGCCGGATCGGGAAACGGGTGTGAATTCACCCGTTTCTCTCCGGTGCGGCGGGATGCGGCATCAGGCAGAGGCCAGATCCACCACGAGCACGTCGTCCCGGTCGCTGATATGGGCCGACCGGGAAACCGCATGCACGAAGCCGGAGATGAACGCGGCGGCGATTGATGCGTCGCATCCCCCGTCGCCGAAGAGGCTTCCGCATTCCTTTTTGATATAGAGATGGGGCTGCAGCTCCTCCGTGTCGAGTTCGCAGGAGATGCCGGTCAGCAGGAAAAAACTCTCGAGCACCGAGACGCCGTCGATCCCCTCCGGCATCCTCGAAAGAAACTCCTTCCCATCCTCGAACCCGAGGGTGTAGGCGATCTTGTTCACCGCTTCGACGACATCGGGCGGGCCGTCGGCCGTCAGCCTCCCGAGGATCTTTCCGGCGACATCATGCGGGTGCCAGGATCGCGACAGCTTGATAAGGTGCCAGTCCCGTGCAAAGGAGCCCCGCTTGACCATGGTTATCCCCTCAGTACCGCATAGATCATGACGCCGATGCCGACGATCTCACCGATGCGTGAGATCACTGCCGCCCAGAACACCCCTGCGGGCGTGGGTGCCGCAAATCCCGCCACATCGGGAAAAACGATGGCGAGCACCAGCACGAACAGCCCGACGATAAAGATAAGGAGCGTGGGCTGCCGGACGACACGATACGCGTCGTAAATAAAAATTATGAGCGCCCCGCCCAGAATCAGGGTGATAAAGGACAGGATCAGCTGGATGAGTTCTGCATACAATTCAATCATAGCGCCTCAGACTTCCGAAATGTTCTTTGACTCTCCTGACGGTGAGGATCGGCCGGATCTCCTTCATACCGTCGAACTTGCTTAAGGGTATGAGGACCTCCTTTTTGAGCTGGGTGATCGTACCCACCCGCACTTTCGCGATAAAATCCGCAGGTTCGAGCGTTTCATAGACTTCGAGTATGCACTCCTGCTCTGTCAGAAACTGCGAGATCGCATCTTTTTCATCGGGATCTACCTTGATGGTGAGAAACGCGATGAGGTGCTCCTCGAGGTAATCGGTGTTGATGGCAATCGTGAAGCCTTCGATCACTCCGCTCTTCTTCAGCTTTTCGATGCGTTTGAAGACCGTTGAGGGCGCGATATTGAGTTTTTTGCCCAGTTCGGCCATGGAAATGCGGGCATCGTGCTGCAGTTCGCTTAAAATGATCGTGTCGACCTCGTCCATCAGGTACACCGGTCCCTGTAAACGTTACTATCTGTCCCAGATCATATAAATCTGCCAGAACAGGACGGGCGGCGGGCGGAGGCGTCAGCGGCCCTGCCGGGCCGGCCGGGGATTCACCATGCGCCTGCCCCCAGCGGAGACGACGGCCTCCCTGATGGCGCAGGCGACGAAGGATCTGGCGTCACCGCATGCCTCCGCCACGGTGCGCCCCCGTGCGAGCGATGCCGTGATCGCCGCGGACAGGCAGCATCCCGTGCCGTGCACCTGGCCGGGGTACCGCTCACCCGAAAACCTCGTCACCCGGTCCCCTTCCACCAGAACGTCGATCGACTCCTCACCGGCGAGGTGTCCGCCCTTGACGAGCACGGCAGACGCTCCCCGTGCGCAGATGCGCCGTCCGGCCGTGACCATCTCCTCCACCGATCCGATCGTATCCATCCCGGCAAGCACCTGCGCCTCGGGAATGTTCGGTGTCACCAGCACTGCCCGCGGCAGCAGGCAGGAAACGAGCGCCCCCACGGCATCCTCCGCGAGAAGGCGGGCGCCCGACGTTGCGATCATCACCGGATCGATGACGAGCGCTCCCTCGAAGGGCAGCGCATCCGCTACAGCCCTGATAATCTCCTCGTTTGCCAGCATCCCGGTCTTGAAGGCACGAATGGGAAAATCGGAAACAACCGCCCCGATCTGGCAGCTCACCGCTTCGGGCGGCAGCACCCATGACCCGCGGACTTCCCGGGTGTTCTGGGCGGTCACGGCCGTGATCACCGTGCACCCCCACACTCCCAGTGCCGCAAAGGTCTTCAGGTCCGCCTGGATACCCGCCCCGCCTCCCGAATCGGAGCCGGCAATCGTACAGGCGACAGGAAGGTCGTTGCCGTTCATCAGGATGGTGTGTGCATCATGAAAGTACTTCTACCTTTCTTCTTTTCCCGCCCGTGCCGGGGCGGTAAAGCCGCGTTCTTTTTGGGGTGGCAGCACCAACGCGGTATACAATGGACGTGGAGGAATTCGCACGGCGGACGCTTGCCGGAGGAATGACGGAGACCGGGGCGGCCGGACTCCTGCGGGACCGCATCCTCGAGATCAAGGATGTCCCGCCCGATTATGCCCTCGCCTTTGCCCGAGCGGTCATCGAAGAGGTGCGCAATACGACCGGCCTGTCCGGCGATCTCTTCGTGTATGAGCCTGCGGGGGTTACCATGGGCGAATTCGGCGTCGGATCACGCGGAGAAGGGGATTTCTTCGCCCACCGGCAGCTCATTCCGATCATCGGGAAGACGGGGGCTGATGTCGGCGTCGACGAGATGGACGACGCGGGAGCAGTCCGCGATCACGGAAAATATATCATCTGCACCGTCGACGGCATGCACTCGCGCCTCTCGGACTTTCCGTTCCTTGCAGGATTTCACGTGACCCGGGCGACCCTCCGCGACGTCTATGTCATGGGCGCCCGCCCCGTCTCCCTTCTCTCCGACATCCATGTCGCAGACGACGGGGACGTCGCAAAGGTCTTCGACTATACCGCGGGCGTTGCCGCTGTCGCCGACGTTATGGGCGTGCCGCTGGTGACGGGCTCCACGCTTCGCATCGGCGGTGACATGGTGCTCGGAAACCGGATGACGGGCTGCGTGGGTGCCGTCGGTGTCGCGGAGCACCTGACGGCGCGGCGGACGACCGAACCCGGCGACGTCCTGCTCATGACCGAAGGAGCGGGAGGGGGCACGATCGCGACGGCCGCACTCTACTCCGGGTTTCCGGAGGTGGTGGAGCATACGATCAACCTTCATTTCCTCAAGGCGTGCGAGGCGCTGCTGGCAAGCGACGTGCTCCCGCGGATACACACGATGACGGATGTCACGAACGGCGGCCTCCGGGGCGATGTTTACGAGATGGCGGATACGGCGGGCTGCCGTATCGTCATCGACGAGGCACCCTTACGAAGCCTCGTGCAGCCCGACGTGCTCGCGATGCTCGACGCCCTCTCGATCGACTACCTGGGCGTCTCTCTCGACGCACTGCTGATTGTCGCACCGCCTGATGCGGCGGACGCGATATGCCGTGTCATCCGGTCCGCGGGCGTCAGGATCGAGCGCATCGGCCACGTCGAGGCGGGAGCTCCCGAATCGGTGCTGATGGTGGACGGGGAAGAGCATGATTTCCTCCCCCGGTTCCGCGAATCGGCATATACGCCTGTCAAGAAGGTCGTGGATACGGAGCCCGGAAATATCGACGAGATGAAGCAGCGTGTTGCCCGTGCGGCCATGGCGGCACGTGAGAAGAAGGACCGGATCGTGCGCCGGCTTGCCGGCTGAACTATCGCTCCGGCTTTTTTCCGCCCACACAGATATTATAGGCGAGTTTCGGGAGCCTGTGCTCGACGATTGGCTCCACTTTTTTTGTCAGGTCAAATACGAGGTCGCCCGTATTCACGTGTGCGACGGACCGGCGCTGCACCTGCACGTCGATAAATCCGATCCGGTGAAAGAGGTCGCCAATCTCCTCTTCGTCATAGTAGTGCTCCCCGAAATAGGCCATGCCGACCCGGCGGATCTTCAGCACCTCGCCGACACGGTATATGAACGGGACGAGAGCAGTCAGCACGTTTTTGCCGAGGGTGATGATGGCGATGGTGCCGCCGGGCCTGAGCACCCGGAACGACTCCCTGAGCATCGATTCGGGATCCCTGAGGTAACTGAACGCGAGAACGCTCGTTATCGCATCAAATGTCTCGTCTTTGAAGGGCAGCCTTTCAGCGTCCCCCACCGTGACCACGCTCCCCGGGCATCGCGACCGTGCGCGGATGATCATGCCGCGGCTGATGTCGAGGCCCGAGGCGGTGCCGCCGGTGCCGAGGTACCGCCGCATGAAAAGGCCCGTCCCGCAGCCGAGATCCAGGATCTCCCCTCCGGGGGGCACGGCGGAGAGAAGATAATCGCAGAGGTGGGAATAATACGCCCTGCCCCGTCCGTCATCGTACTGCCGGTCGTATATATCCGCCATTTCATCGTAATGATGCTGTATTTTATTCAGAGAAACACCTCCGCAAGGATTCTCGCGAGCAGGGCGTCGAGCTGGAGATAGTCGCTGCCCGCATGGCCGAGCACAAAGTCGGTATCGGCGAGAGCCAGCGTGATCCGCTCGTCGTTGTACTCCCGCCGCGCCACGGTGCGCAGTTCGGAAACGATCTCGCGGCCGGAAAGGCCGTATTCCAGCATGAGCAGTCCGACGAGATGCTGCGCCTTTTCGAGATCCCGTGCCTGAAGCGCGGCAAATGCGGATGATGCAATCGCCGTCGTTTCCGACTGCGAGACCTCGGCCAGATCGGTCTCTCCGCCTTCGGCGAGAAGCTGGAGATACATCACCGCTTTCCGGAGGTCTCCCCGTGATGCCTGGATGATGAGATCGCAATCGTCGGACGGCACCTCGCGCCGCGGTCCGTGCTCCCGCGAGATGATGGAGGCGAGGTGCGCATGGATGTCGTCCGCCGCGACGGGGGCGAAAAAGAGGGGCAGGCAGCGCGAACTGATTGCAGGAATAATGCTGCTCTGCTGCGTGGTGGTGTAGAGAAACCTGCATGTCGCCGAATACCGCTCCATGATCCGCCTGAGTGCCTGCTGCGCCTCGAACGGGAGCGACGACGCATCGTCGAAGACCATGAGCTTGAATTCAGTGTCAAGGGGGCGGAGTGATGCGTATTCCTTCACGATGTGTTTGAAATTCGTAATCAGCCCAGCGTCTTTCCGGTAAAGGTGCGAGAAACGCTCGTCGGCCTCGAGGTACTGCTTTCCCTGAAGAAAGAGATCTCCCGTGCAGAATATGGTCGTGTTCTGCTCCCATGCGTCACCGTACAGCCCGCGTGCAAGGCACTCGACGGCGGCGCTCTTCCCCGTCCCGTGCCGGCCCACGAGCAGAAGGTGGGGAACGGTGCGTCCGGCCGCAAACCGCCGCAGGTGCCGCACCACTTCGGGCTGGCCGCAGATTTCGTCGAAGGTGCGGGGCCGGTACTTTTCAATCCAGAGCATGGCGAAGCCTCCGTGTCATCTCCTCGACAGCCTCCCGCAGAAACACCCTGTTATCGAAGCCGCGGACCAGCCGCTCACGCTCGCCGGGCGTCAGCGTTTCGCACCCTTCGGTGATGCGCGGCAGCGCACGCGTCAGTTCGTCCACGATGGTGAGGGAGGCGGTGCGTGCCGTCCGGGAGAGGGGGTTGAGGTCGATCGCGATGACGGTCTTTCCCATGTCGCGGAGGGCGGCACACCGGTCACCGTCCTCCAGCGGGACGAGGACGACGTCGGCCGCGTAGATGCCGTTTCTGAGGCAGAGGGCACGGTCGTGGGAGAGCGGGAGCAGCCGCTCCGCCTCTCCGTCCAGCACCCGGGCGCCCGCATCCCCGAGAATCGCGGAGATCTTTTTAATCCTGCTCTCGGTCCGGTGAAACAGGTTGACCTCCACGGCAGCACCGCATGCCCGCTGGAGCGCGGCAACGCCGTCTGCGGCAAGAGCGGCGGTATTGCCGTTGACGGAGATAACCGGATGCCCTGCGGCGAGGAGAAGCGCTGCCGCCGTCCGCTCGGCCCGGGCGGCGCTATCGGTCGTCGTCTCCCCGATCAGGTAATCGAAGGCCTCGCCGCGCCCGTGGGCGGCAACACCCTCCATCGCCACCACGCCGTGCCGGGCGCATGCGGCAATTCGTTCCCGTGCCATCAGGGAACGGTACCGCGGATGGTCCTCCGGGATCATGGCGTGACCTCCAGCATCCGCACACCGCTCCGGGCGACCGTCATGACCGCCACATCTCCATACGGCGACAGCACCGCGTATGCGGTGTCGCCGTACGCGAACACCCCGTTTCCGAGCATGGTCATGCTCGCCGGAACCCCGGCACGGTCGCAGGCGCGGAGAATATCACGCACACCCGGCGCGATCAACCCGCTATGCTCCGCAAACTGCCGGGAAAGCCGGAAAAAATCGAAAATATCGGCGGGACACCGACCCGGATATGCCTCCTCCACTCGTGCCATGGCTCCGGGCGACCCGATCACGGAGGGCGTCTCCAGCGTCCCGAGCGTGACGGTGGAAATCTCACCCGGAACATCGAGGAAACGGGTGATTCGGGCATGAATGCCTGCGACCGGGCGGCATTCGAGTCCTCCTCCCTGGCACGCGGCAACGTCCCCGAGCCCTGACCTGTGGCCGATCTCGGTCTCGTGGGCGAGCCGGATGATTTCACGGCTCCCCAGACCGAGGCCGTGCAGTGCGTCGAGAGCGGTGATTCCGGCGAGCAGGGCCGCGGCGGAGAGCCCGAAGCCTGCCTCCAGGGGAAGGCGGCATTCGGTGGTGACCGCCGCGCAGACGCCCAGCTGCGCCATTGCGGATTCGAGAGGCTTCGATCCGCTGATACGGGCTATTTCACGATTGTGCGTATCCGTGCGCCTGATCTCGACGGACGGTTCCTCCGCCTTCAGCGCTCTGGCGCGTACGCCCTCGGAGATGACGATCCCGGCACCCGTACTCCCGGTTGTCTCGACAGAGTCGCCCTCCACACGCCTGAAATACCCTGAAATATGCCCCGGGCAGAACGCTACAGCACTGCTGACCATACGGCCTGTGCCACCTCCTCCTTGCTCCCGGCGATCTCTGTCGTTTGAGCGGCGGTCAGGACGGAAAACACGCCCTCGTCGCTTCCGAGCACATCCGGGGTGTTCACGACAACCGCCCGTGCCCCCGCTGCCAGCAGTGCCGCCGCCTTGTCGCCTTCCTGCCATCCCAGTTTGAACGCGACGGTGATCGGCGACCACCGCTCCAGTACTTCGGGAAGAAGCTTCGGCTGGGGTGCAAGCCGGATGGTGACGGGGCTCCCGCTCGGGATCTTTCCGTCCGCCCGTTCCGGCGCGAAATCGGAGAGCGCGGCGGCGCTTACATAATAGTCGACGTTTCGCGTCGTGCAGATGTCATGGACGGCGTTGCGCATGTCGGCGGCACTTATGGCATGCACATTCCCGACACAGGGGAACCTGTCGCGGTGCACCACCCACACGTCGGCTCCCAGCCTGAATGCCTGCAGGGCAATCTCCCTGCCCATGCGTCCGCTGGACCGCGTGGTCATGACCCGGACGTCGTCTACCGCCTCTTCGCATCGCCCGCTCGTGACGAGCACCGTCTTCCCCGTCAGGGGCCCCTGCATCACGGCACGTTCCGTATGAAGGACGATCTCTTCAACCGGGGCGATTTTTGCCTTTTCTTCCTCGATATGGGGATCAACGACCGTGATGCCCCACGACCTCAGCCGTGCGATGCTCTCCCGGACGGCGGGATGGCAATACATGCTTTCGTGCATCGCGGGCACGACGACGACGGGCATCCCGCGCCCGATTGCCGTCGTTGCGAACGTCGTCACGGGCGTATCGTCGATACCCGCAGCAATTTTGGCGAGCGTATTTGCCGTGCAGGGTGCGATGAGCAGCACGTCCGCGCTGCCCCCTACGCCGCAGTGCGTCACGTGCTCGACCAGCCCCCCGCACCGTGTCAGCGTGGGCCGTCCGGTGGCATAGGTCACTGCATCGGGATGGATGATGCCGGAGGCGGCCTCCGTCATCACTCCCTGAACGGACGCCCCGCGTCGCCGGAGTGCATGCGCCAGTTTCACGGTTTCCACCGCCGCCACGCTTCCGGTGATCCCGAGCACAATTTCGCGGTCCTGCAACGTCTGTCCCGTCCGTATCGGTTCGGTCATCCAAGCACCACATCCCACACCTTATGCCACCGTCCGGGTGCATATTTTTTTACCCGCCTCTCCGTGATTACTGCCGCGAAACCCGCCTCCCGTACGGCACGCCGGATAGCGGGTTCGGCGGGGCTCGTGCCGTGGACGTGAAGGGTGCTGCCCGGGCCCGTATGGGCGAGCGCGTCGGTCATCATCGACGGGGAATCGAAATGGCCCATAATGACCCGCGTATAGAATCCCCGCAGAAGATCACGGCAGTCGCCACATTCCGCCCTGACACGTCCCTGCACGTCGTTTTCGATGATATTCTGCCGCAGATAGAAAAAAGCCTCCGGATTGAGTTCCATGGCGTGGACCTGCGCCCCGGCCCGCGCACAGGGGACCGTGAAGTACCCGATCCCGGCAAACATATCCGCGATCCGTTCGGATTTCCCTGAAACGGAAGCCATGCGTGCCTTCTCTTCCCGGTTTCCCTGTGCAAACATCACCCGTTCCGGGTCGAGAACGAACGTGCAGCCGCTTTCGCGGTGCCTGACGACACCTCCGGTACCCCGGAGACGCGTGCACACGGGGATGCGCATCGGGCCCGCATAGCCGCCCACGTGGATCACACCGCGGGGGCGTGCCCACCCGACCAGAGCGTTGAGATCCGCCGGTGTCGGGAGATCGCCGTGGATCAGGGCGATATCCCCCACCATCTGATAGCCCCGTCCCCGGTACGGCATTCGCTCCGGGAGTTCCGTTTCAGCTGAAAACCCGTCTTTCACGGGAATGAAGGCGCGCTTTCCGTCGACGTAGGGGCGCCGTGACCGGTCCACCCACGGCTCCCCGGCGATCCCGTCCAGATCATCGATCGAAACGCACCGTGCCCGCATATCCTCTCACCCGATGAAAATGAACCTCTCCGTTTCCGGATCCCGGAGCAGGAGCACTTCCGTCCCTTCCGAAAGGGGCAGCCACGGCGGGGCGGGAAATTCCCGTGTTTCGAAGGATTTCGGGTCGAGTATGCCCACGATATCCCCGTCCCGGAAGGCTACGAGGGCCCTTTCGGCCTGCCTGATGTTGCCGAGAAGCCTGCCGCTGCAGTCTTCCGGGATCACCCGTGAGCTGCCGTCGGTGAGGTCGAAGACTTTCATGGTAGAGGAGGCCATTTCGCGGATCTCGTAGGGGCGCTCACCGAGGACGACCACGTCCCCTTTCTGGTAGCAGGGGAGGCGGATGAGATAGGTCACCCGGTAGACCGCCTTTCCGTCCTTTTCCCCGGCGAGTTTGGGGTGCGTCGTCACACGGCCGCCCAGTTCCCGCACGATCTCGCGGGAGATCCGCTGCCCGATATGCTGGCTGGAGATGACGATGTCAAGTCCGTCCCGGTTCTCGTCGGTGCGGGTGATAAACGAAAGGCGTTCCCCTGCCTCCTGCATTGCGTCCTCTACCGACCGGGCGATCGCCATCGCCCGCCCGATCTCAAAGGGATCGGGTTTTCGCCTCGTCGCCCGCAGCTGCAGGACACCCTCGTAGTATCCGCCGGCGAACATGCAGCATCGATCGCATTGCTCCTTTTTCCATGCGATCTCGATCGTGCACGCACCCTTCACGGGCACCCCGTAGAGGATTCCCGCCACCGTTACCTGCGCCATCGTCCTGTTCGGGCCCGTATCGCGGGTGGCAATACCGATATCCGGGTGCCGGACGTCCTCGTGGAGGTGCACCGCGCCGAGGGCAAGCTCCTCCGCCGTTTCCTGAAGATCACGTTCCGTATCCGTCCACCTGCTGCCGTGTTTGAGCGACCCGCAGGTCGGGCACCTCACCGACGAGATGCGGGGATCGCATACGAGCCACTCCGTCTGCTCGGCCCTGCATCGTCCGCAGAGGCCACCTTCGGACGGCCCTCCGCATTTCGGACAGAATGATTCCTGAATCGACATCGCATTATATCCTGACAATCTGTACGTGGGGAACGTTGCCGATCATGATACCGGATCCTGCTTCGATGAGGCCGAGATCAACTGCGATCGCCACGCACCGCTCACCCATGAGATTGATATTGGACGCTCCCGTGAGTGCCCGGCGGACCTCCTCCTCATCTGCCGCGGCGGAGCCGTAGAATTTCTCACTCACACAGACTTCAATCTCTCCGTGTTTCAGTGTCCTGTTCAGGAGCCCGGCATCGCAGACGGCGACGACATCCCCGGCTCCCGGAGCATGGTGGACTTTTAAAAACATTGTGGGAATATTTTGGATGCGATTGATAAAAAAGGTGAGCGCCAGTTGACATGCGGCTATTCGATTTCGACACCGTAGATGCGTGACGGTGCAATGGCATGGATGCGGAATGCATCCTCTTTGGTTATCGCGCCCTCCGAAAGCAGGCGCCGGGTGAAACGCGGTACCGATTTCGGTCCGATAACGGCACCGGGGCGGCTGTTTTCATCCATATAATCGCTTTCCATGGTAAAGAGGCGTCCCGAGGCGGCCAGCACAGGGATTGCCTCGTGCTTTGCGATCAGGGACGGGGTGAGCGGCGTGTCGGGTGTGGCGAAGTGCTTCACCACGCGAAAGACAGGCATTCCGGCAGCGTCCGCCATTGCCACGACATCGGTGCACGGTCCGCTTTCGGCATGGATCTGGAGTGCACACCCGAGCGAGGCGCTCAGCCGGAGCGCGTGGGACATCACGACATTCGACGCATCCATGACCTCCGGATCGACCGGGTAGTGGGGGCGACCGCTCTTCAACGCAACCGCCTTCCCGTCCGCGACATACTCCGCGGCCAGATCGAGGCCTTCCATCATGATCGCGGGGGCACGCTCAGCCCCGACGCGTCCGGCAAGGCGTGTGATCTCAGCCGGGTGGATCCCGAGAACCGGAAAGACGCACAGCCCGATCTCCCTGATTCGCTCCGCAACGGCGATCGTCGCATCGAACACGTGCCGGTAGTCCTCTCCTGCATTCGGTTCGATGCCGTAGGACCACGAGGGCTTGGTGACGAGAAAGAGATGCGTTCCGCCCGCACGCATGAAATCCTTTGCCGCCTCGATTCCGCGGCCGTTGACCGGATCGATATGGATGTGATCGTCGGTGACGGGGATATCAGGATTCTGCATGGCAGTCGATGATCTTCATCAGCGGGTAATCCCCGTCAAGTTTCAGCTGCGCCCGGCAGACTGCGCTTCTCACCCGGGTGACAATCTCCACATCAAACATCTTCCCTGCGAGCTCGCTGTACCCGAAGGCGTTCGGCACCATCAGAGAGGTGTCGATGCGCACCCGCACCGACTCCACGCACGGCTGCAGCGCAACTGCCTGCTCGATCGCCGTCGCAACGGAGGGCGCAGTTGCGGGAGAGACCGGGGTTCCCACGAACTGGTGGTAGAGCGCACCGAGTTTGATGCCCGCTTCGAAGGCGGCTTCTGTCGCATCCAACATATGAATAAGAGTGTGAGGGGAGGAGAAATGAAGGCAGCGGTATTTTGTCCCGGCTTTTCAGAGCAGGCGCAGAACTCCCTTCCGCGGCTCGAGTGCCTCTCCCCCCCGTTTGAGATCCTCGATTCGCCGCTCGATATCATCCCTGTTGTATCCCTGCGACAGAAGCGTCTCCGTGACCTGATCCCGCTGCGCAATCCCCGTCTCGTCGGCCGTGCTGCGGATGACCTCCTTGATGGACCGCAGGAGATCCTTTCTCTGTTTCGGAATTCCCGTGACCAGTTTATCGATATCGAACGTTCCCGTCTGCGCATCATAGGCGACCTGTCTCAGGCAGGTGTCCACGATACGGATCACCCGTTCGGAATCCGAGATATCTATCTCGCGGGAGAGGCGGATACGTGCGCTTGCCTCGGCGAGCCGGATCAGCGCCTCGAGCTGCCGCGCCGTGACGGGAACCGGCTTATTCGCGTCCGCAAGGCTGCGGAGGTTGAGGTAGTAGTCGATCAGTTTCTCCTTTGCGTCGGGTGTCAGGAGGGGGAAGCAGTTCCGTTTTGAGTAGGCGATATACTTCCGGAAGGTCCCGGGATCGATATCGGGCGTCACCGGTTCGAGCTCTTTTTTGATGTATTCATCGTCCACGCCCTCGATCGGTGTCTTCCGGTGATGCTCGATGAGTTCGCCCACGCCATGCGACTTGAGGATGTGATCCGCAATCGCCCGGTCAAGCTGCGGGTTCGGTTTGTCGGTGAGAATGAATATCAGGTCAAACCGGGACAGGAGAGATGGTGGCATATTGATCTGGTCCGCAATAGGCGCAAACTCGTCAAACCGCCCCATCTTCGGGTTTGCCGCCCCGAGCAGTGCGCACCGGGAACGGAGCGTGGCCGTGATTCCTGCCTTCGCTACGGAAATGGACTGCTGCTCCATCGCCTCGTGCAGCGCGCTCCGGTCTTCTTTCGCCATCTTGTCCATTTCATCGACTGCTGCGATTCCCATGTCCGCGAGTACGAGGGCGCCGGCTTCGAGTGTCCATCTGCCGTCGCCGAATTCGTCCTTGACGGCGGTCGCCGTCAGCCCGGCAGAGGTGGAGGATTTTCCGCTCGTATAGATCCCGCGGGGCGAGAGTTTGACCACGTACCTGAGCATCTGGCTCTTCGCTATCCCCGGATCGCCCACGAGCAGCATATGGATATCGCCGCGGAGGTGGCTGCCGTCGGGCATCTCCTTTGCAATCCCCCCGAACAGGATGAGCGAAATCGCTTCCTTGACCTCTTCGTTGCCGAAGATCGTGGGTGCGATCGAGTGCGTTATCTTGTAGTACAGGTCGGGATCCCGGGAGAGTTCAAGGATTTCCTTCTCGTCGTCCTCGTCGATCTCCACCTCCTCGAACTCCTTTTCCGAGACTTCGACGGAGTTGCACTCGAGGTAGATGTCAAACAGCGTCGACTTCGTGCCCTGCGACACCCGCTGAATGGACCGGAGGATTCCGTTCAGAACGACCCGGTCACCCGGCGCGACTTTGCCGGTGAGGTCGTCGGTCACGTCCACATCGAGCGTCTGCGGCTGTTCACCGCCGCGAAGACCTTCGGGCGTCTCCTGAATCCGCAGCTTTTCAGAATCGACAAATGCGGAGAGGTTCGGGACAAGCTCCATCTTGGTCTGCCGCTCGCACTGGGTGCAGGGGCGGTAGGGGTCCTGAAAGCGCCCGTAGTACTGTTTATAGGGCGCCGTCGTCTTGCCGCACTGGAGGCACCTGAAGACGGCGCTCGTCAGGCGCGGACGGACTTCGGTGGTCTTCCTGATGATTCCTTCCACCGAGATGAAGGTGTTCATGTGGTGGGATCGGATATCCCGCACCGCCACCTTCCGGGGGAGATTGGTGAACCTGATGTTCACCCTGTCGGCCTTCGCCTCGTCGTCCTTGGTAAAAATCAGGTTGTACTGCTTGATTGCGTCCTTGACGTCCCCGATGACCTTCCCCGGCGTTTTGAGCAGTTCGTCGGCAAGTTCGAGGCCTTTTTTCCCCCATTTCTCCAGTGTCCGGTAATCGATGGTCAGGGATCTTTTGTGAGGATACTCGCGGGTAATTTCTCCGAATTCCTTCCGGTAATGCTTTTTCAGGAATTTCTGCCAGTCGGCCGCGCGATCCGTTATCTGTGCCCCTCCGGTCTCCTCATCCACGCCGAGTTCACCTCCCGGGCGGCACTGCCCCGTGCATTCGGGCGGAAAGTACGCACCGTGCGAGCAGAGCCTCCATCTGGATATCGCTCGTCGCCCCTTCGGACAGCCGGAAGTCGGCCTCCCCGAGGTGGCTGATCAGCTCGACTTTCAGAGACCGGTCGATGGATGCGGCCACAAGTGCGCGGTAGCACTGGTTGAGCAGCTCGTTGGGTGCGATGCCGCGTTCGGCAAGCAGTTCGTGAAGCACTCCCTCGGCCCGATCGAAGTCCCCTGCAAGGACAACGTCAATCAGCGCCGTAATCTCGTCGGGGCGGGCGTTGGATGTGATCGCGTAGACCATCTCCCCGGAGATCTCGTCGGCGAGGAGCGCCGCCCCCTGCAGGGCGTTGATCGCTTTCCGCATATCCCCCTGGGCGATGTAGATCATCGCGTCGATCGCATCGGGACTGACGGAGATCTTCTCCGCGGACGCGATACGGCGGATCTCCTCGGCGATTGAGTCGGAATCCAGAGGTCTGAACCGGTAGATGGCGCAGCGGCTCTGGATAGGATCGATGATCTTCGACGAATAGTTGCAGGAGAGGATGAACCGGCAGTTCTGCGCATAATTCTCCATCGTCCGCCGGAGTGCGGCCTGTGCATCCGGTGTCAGGGCGTCCGCCTCATCGAGGAACAGTATTTTAAACGAGGCGCCGCCGAGCGCGGTGGTCCGGGCAAACTGCTTGATCTGGTTCCTGACCACATCGATGCCCCTTTCGTCCGACGCGTTGAGCTCACGGAAATTCATCTGCCATGTATCCCCGTAAAATTCCCGCGCAAGTGCGACTGCGGCCGTTGTTTTCCCGATACCTGCCGATCCGGTGAAGAGGAGGTGCGGGAGGGTGCCCGTCTGCAGGTACGAATGCAGCCGCGAGACGATATCCTTCTGACCCACCATGTCCGAAAGTCTCCTGGGCCGGTATTTTTCTATCCAGATGGTAGTGCTCTCCTCCATACGTTCCACCAGAGGTTTTTCCGGGGAGGCATAATGCCGCTGCAGCCGCGGGCATCCGCCGGAACCTGTTATGCATATTGACTCCCGGTATACATACAAGTTTCAGTGGCACCCCGAAAATGAGTGAAGCACTCCCGTGGCATCCGGAGCGCGGCCTATTCTGTCGGGCCTCTTTTTTCGCGATCGGGGCGCGAAGTGCAGGGAAATCCGTACAGAGTGCATGCATCCTGTCCCGGCAGAGTCGTTTACCTGTTCAATCATTTTTTAGGGGGAAGAACGCCAACCTTTCCGTATATACGGAAGGACGGGTGAGGGGATGGAAGGAGCAGTACGAATCTACGCCGGGGAACTGAACCGTTCGGCAGGGGTAGCGCGGCACGACGGGGCGGTGGTGCACACGCCCTCCGGGGCATCATGTTCGCGTATCTATTTCGTCGGCGTGCTCACGGAAGTCAACCGGGCGGGCCACGGATTCCTGCGTGCCCGCGTGGCCGATCCCACCGGCACGATCGATATCGCCGCCGGAAGGGATGCGCCTCAGGTGACGGAGACGCTGGCCTCGCTCACGCCGCCCGCCTTCATCGCTCTCACCGGCACCTTCCGGATCGATACATGGCTTCCCGAACCGCACATTGCCGTCCGGCCCGAGGCGGTCAGGATTGCGGACCGGGACGAACGGGACCGGTGGCTGCTCGTGACGGCGGACCGAACCCTGCGGCGGCTGGAGGCACAGCACCCCGCCGACCGGGATGAGGGGGTCGCGCGGGTGGTGGAGCGGGCGCTTGCGGTCATTCCGGAGACGCCGGAGGGCGATTCGCAGGGTGGCGTCAGGCAGGCGGTGATGGCTACCATCGACCGCTATTCCGGACCGCGGGGAATGGACGTCGCAGACCTTGTCCGGTACGTGCAGGAGTGCGGGTACCCCGAGCCGCACATCCGTGATGCGATCCGCGGCCTGCTGGACGACGATGAATGTTACACACCGGCATCAGGATGCATCAAGCGCCTCTGACACCCATGCACCCCCGTTTCATCGTGCCGGGCCCGGCACTCCTGATCGAACGCTCGATAAAGGTCCTCGTTGTCGCCGACCCCCACTTCGGGGCAGAGTCGGGGCTTGCACGCCGCGGTGTGCACATAGAAAGCTACAGCGCCGCCCGTTTTGAACGACTGTGCGCATGCATCGATGCGGCGGAGCCGGATCTGCTTGTACTGCTCGGCGATGTGAAGCACAGCATTCCGGGAACGACGCGGCAGGAGCATGCGGAGCTGCCCGGCATTCTGGATGCCCTCCGGAACCGGGTGCCGCTCCGCATCCTCCCCGGCAACCATGACGCGGGAATCGAGCGGTTCTGCGAGCCCGGTGAACTGCTCCGGAAAGAGGGCGCGGTCATCGACGGCACGGGATACCTCCACGGCCACACCTTCCCCGCGCCCGATCTCCTCGGCCACCTGCTCGTCGCCGGCCACCACCACCCGGTCGTTCATATCTACGATGACGTGGGGTGTGCGCTTCGTGCGCACCCGGCATATCTCCTTGCCGAACTCGACGAGTCGTGCCTGAAGATGAAGGCGCCCGCACCCGCACCGTGCGCGACGCGGGTGCTCCTTGTACCGGCATTCTTCGAACTCGCGGGAGGGCTTGATGTGCGGGAGATCCCTGCAAGCGGGTTAAGCCCCCTCTCCCGCTGTATCCGGACAGATGATGCGGAAGTATTCCTCCAGGACGGGACGTATATTGACACGCTCGGATCACTCACGGCACAGGACGATTCTCAGGCGGCTTGATCCCCGCATACGGGACGCTATCCTGAGCCGTGGCTTTGCAACCCTTTCCGAGGCGCAGGAGAAGGCTATCCCGCCGATCTCGGACGGCCGCCACGTTCTCCTGATCGCCCCGACCGGAACGGGGAAGACCGAGAGTGCCATGCTCCCGGTATTCGACGCACTTCTCCGGGAGACCGGCCCCGGCATCAAGGCACTCTACATCACCCCGCTGCGGTCGTTGAACCGCGACATGCTTTCCCGGCTTGAATGGTGGGGAAACGAGCTCGGCATCTCCGTCGGTGTCCGGCACGGCGACACATCGGCCGCCGTCCGCCGCAAACAGTCGCTCTCGCCACCCGATCTTCTCATCACCACACCGGAAACACTCCAGGCACTCTTTATGGGGAAACGGCTCAGGGAGCACCTCCGGCAGGTCAGGCATGTCATCGTCGACGAGATCCACGAACTCGCCGGCAGCAAGCGGGGGGCGCAGCTCGCGGTCGCGCTGGAGCGCATCGTCTGTTACGCGGGCGAATTCCAGCGGATCGGGCTGTCGGCAACGGTGGGAAATCCGGAGGAGGTATGCCGGTTCCTCTCCGGTGCCCGGCCTTCGGAGCTCGTGCACATCCCGGTCGCCCCGCACCTCGATCTCGCAGTGCGGTTTGCCGGCGAGGAGTTCGAGGATCAGGCCCGGTATGTCGGGAACTGTCTCGGCACCCACCCTTCAAACCTCCTCTTTGTCAACACCCGCGTCACGGCGGAGGCGCTCGGGCACCGGCTGTACGACCGGGGAGACGTTGAGGTCCACCACGGCTCCCTCTCGAAGGAGGTGCGCATCGATGCCGAGGAGCGCTTCAAGGGCGGCCGAATCCACACCCTCATCTGCACCTCCTCCATGGAGCTCGGCATCGATATCGGCCATGTGGAGCATGTCTTCCAGTTCGGGTCACCCCGCGAAGTCTCCCGCCTCGTGCAGCGCGTCGGGCGGGCGGGGCACCGGCTCGACACGGTCTCCCGCGGCACCATTCTCGCCCTTGGATTTGACGATCTCATCGAATCGCTGGTCATTACCCGCCGTGCCGCCGCGAACGAATGTGAGGAGATCACCATGGCCGTCAACGCCGCCGACGTGATGGCGAATCAGGTGGCGGCGCTTGCCGTTGAATACGGCGAAATCACCCTCCCCCGGATCCGTGAGATTTTCGAGCACTCGGCACCCTTCTCCGGGTGCGGCACGCTTCTTTCCGAGGTATGCGCCCAGCTGGCCTCGCACCGCCTGATCGGGTTTGACGGCACAACCGTTACGCGGTGGGGAAGAAGCCGCGTGTACCTCACCTCCCATCTCTCGATGATCCACGACGAAAAGAAGGTCGCGGTTTTCAATATCGTCTCCCGGCGGACGGTGGGGACGCTTGACGAGTCGTTCGTTGCCGGATGGGTGCATACCGGGGCGGTGTTCATCACAAAAGGGCAGCTCTGGCGGGTGCTGGATATCGAGGAGGGAAAGATATTCGTGGAGCCGGCAAAAAAAGCACGCGGGGAGCTTCCGTCCTGGGAAGGAGAGCAGATACCGGTTCCGTTCGCCGTCGCCCGCGAAGCCGGCCGCATCAGGAGGACACGGGACCTCGCACCGTACCGCGTCGACGCGCCCTCCCGGTCTTTTCTCGGGAATTTCTTCGCCCGCATGGATGCCGAAGGGGCCCCCGTGCCGTCCGACGACCTCATCACTATCGAGCAGGCGGAGGACGGGGTGGTGCTCAACATCTGTGCGGGGCACAAGGCGAACGAGGCGATTGCCCGGGTACTGTCCATCCTGCTCTCCGCCCGGTACGGGTCGAGCGTGGGGATGGAGATCGGTGCGTACCGCATCTATCTCCGTCTCCCGTCCGCCGTCGGTGCCCTCGAGGTGCTTGAGCTCTTCCGGTCACTCGATCCGGCGCATATCGAAGGGATCCTGACGCTCGCACTCAAGCGTACGGCCATCTACAAATGGAAGCTGGTGCAGATAGCGAAAAAATTCGGTGCGATCGATACCGACGCCGAATACCAGAAATTCAGCATGCACCGGCTCGCCGATCTCTTCGACGGCACGGTCGTGGCACGGGAGGCATACCGCGAACTCTTTTCGGATTACATGGACGTTGCCGGAGCCTCCCGCGTGCTCGCTCTCGTGCAGGAAGGGCGCATCGCGTGCGCAACGGGACGGCTGAGCACCATCGGCCGGGAAGGGCTGTTCTCCTCACGCGATCAGGTTCCGCCCCCCTCGGCCGATCAGGCGGTGATTGCGACCCTGAAACGCCGGCTCGAGCACGACAGGGTCATCCTCTTCTGCATGCACTGCAGGGACTGGAAGCTCACATGCGAGGTCGGGCGGGTGCCGGACTCACCCCGGTGCCCGAAATGCGGTGCACGTCTCATTGCCGCCCTCAAGCCCTACGAGGATGATCTGATCCGCGTGCTGAAGAAGAAGAAGAAAAACGAGGAGGAGAGGGCCATCGAAGTGAGGATGCTCAGGAATGCCAATATCGTGCTTTCGAGCGGGAAGGCTGCCGTCACGGCGCTTGCAGCGAGGGGGGTCGGGCCCGATACCGCATCCCGCATCATCGGCGCGATGCAGGAGGGGGACGGGTTTTACCGCGAAATCCTCAAGGCGGAGAGGAATTACATCCGCACCCACAAGTTCTGGTAGAAAAAAGAATCCGGGAAAGAGTATCGCCCGGTTTACATGATATTGTCGAGTTTTTGCTCGAGGAAATCAAGCCCGCGTTTGATATCCTCCATATTCTTCCCGCCGGTGAGGATGATCTTTCCGGAAGAGAAGAGGAGCGCAACAATTTTCGGGTCTTTTATGCGGTAAACAAGGCCGGGGAACTGCTCCGGTTCGTATTCGATGTTTTCCAGATTGAGGGTGATGACCACCTTGTTGAGATTGATGTAGTTGCCGAGGTCGTACGAACAGACAATATTTGTAATAGCGACCTGCGGCTCGTCGTATGCGTCGACGCCTGCTTCCTTTAAGGACTCTATGATAAGATTCAGGCCGGTGTGCAGATCTTCCTTGTTCCTGATGCCGGTGAGCACCACTTTTCCCGAGGAGAAGATCAGGGATGCGATTTTCGGGGATTCGATGCGATATACCGCGCCCGGAAACCGTTTGGTGTTCAGTTCGCAGTTCGCGATTTTTTTGGATACATCTTCGAGGTCGATCGAATCTGCAATGACTCCTGAGGCGACAATATTTTCGATTTTTAGTGACTCATACCTCTTGTCATCCATTAACTATCCATTCAGTCTGTCACGCCATAATACTAACTGCCTTTGCAGGAGCGCATAAAACCCTTTAAACATTTCAAAGCCCCATTTTTATACGGAAATTGCATGCCAAAACGCAAGCATAACATGGTGGACTACGAGAAAGCCTGCAGGGAATTCTCGATCGAGGTGCCCGAGCACTATAATTTCGGGTTCGACGTCATCGATGCATGGGCAGAGAAGGACCGCAACAAACTTGCGATGATCTGGGTCAACCAGGATGGAAAGGAGAAGAAATATTCGTTCCGCGACCTGAAGAACCTCTCAAACCAGGCCGCGAATATTCTCCTGAAATACGGGGTCCAGAAGGGAGACCGCGTCATGCTGATGCTCCCCCGGATTCCCGAGTGGTGGATTTTTACAATCGCCCTCATCAAGCTGGGTGCGGTGGTGTGCCCGGTTCCGACGATGCTCACCCCGAAGGATATCGAATACCGGGTCAATGCCGGCAAATTCAGGATGATCATCACCAATCTTGATAATGCCGACAAGGTCGAGGAGATCTGCAATGCATGCCCGTCGCTGACCTCGAGGTTTCTGGCAGACGGCGAACTGCCCGGCTGGGCGAGTTTCCCCTTCGAACTCCTCTACCCTGCCCCTGTATCCCGACGGTCCGTGAGCATGCCCGTCGGGAGGACAACCCGGGCGACCGACCCGATGCTGATCTACTTCACCTCCGGCACCACCGGACAGGCAAAGATGG
Source organism: Methanoculleus sp. SDB (assembly GCA_001412355.1). NCBI lineage: Archaea > Methanobacteriati > Methanobacteriota > Methanomicrobia > Methanomicrobiales > Methanomicrobiaceae > Methanoculleus > Methanoculleus sp. SDB. Next base: position 3,867 of record LKUD01000033.1, on the reverse strand, counting down.
TGCTCCACGACAACAGTTATCCGCTCGGGCATACCGTCACGGCGTCGCTCTGGCAGGATGTCACGGAAAATGACCTGCACTTTACCTTCTCTGACACGGGCTGGGCCAAATGCGCATGGGGCAAGATCTTCGGCCAGTGGATTGCCGGCGCCTGCCTCCTCGTGTACGATATCTGGGGGAAGTTCAAGGCAACCGAGATCCTGCCCCTCATCGAGAAATACGAAGTCAGCACGTTCTGCTGCCCCCCGACGGTATACCGGATGCTGATCCTCGCCGATCTGGACAAGTTCGACCTTCGCGACCTCCGGCACTGCTGCAGTGCGGGGGAGCCCTTAAACCCGGAGGTGATCCGTGTCTGGCAGGAGGGCACGGGACTCGCCATTTACGAGGGGTACGGCCAGACGGAGACCGCCTGCTGCATCGCGACGTTCCCATGCATGGAGGATAAGCCCGGTTCTATGGGCAAACCCTCTCCGGGCTGGAACATCGAACTGCACGATGACGACGGCATGCCCGTGGGAGTCCGCGAGGAAGGGCGCATCGCGGTGAGCCTCAATCCCCGCCCGGTCGGCCTGTTTGTCGAGTACCTGGACAATCCGCAGGCAAACGCCGAATCGTTCCAGAACGGTTTTTACTATACCGGAGACAAGGCGTACAGGGACGAGGACGGGTATTACTGGTTTGTCGGCCGTGATGATGACGTCATCAAGAGCTCGGGGTACAGGATCGGGCCTTTCGAGGTGGAGAGTGCCCTCCTCGAGCACCCGGCGGTGCAGGAATCTGCGGTCGTCGGGTCGCCCGACCTGATCCGGGGCATGATTGTCAAGGCGTTCGTCGTCCTCAATCCGGGATTCGAGCCCTCCGAGAAGCTTGTCAAAGAGCTCCAGCAGTATGTCCGCCACACCACCGCCCCGTACAAGTACCCGCGGGCGATCGAGTTCGTGCCCGAACTCCCCAAGACACTTTCCGGCAAGATCATGCGCAATGTGCTCCGTGAGCGCGAACTCTCCCGCCGTGCCGGCAAAGAATAACCCCTTCTTTTCCACTGCACCATTTTTAGCCGGTCCGTAGTTTTTGTATGGTATGTGGTGCTGTTTTATTCCGTAACATTGATATGGTGCACCGGATGACTCTTATTATATGGTGCGCTACTCCGTCACAATGAATGACGACCTGACAGAAAGAATTGACAGGGAAGCTAAAAATCGCAAAATATCCCGTTCGGAATACATAACCGAGGCCTGTGCTGCCCGGCTCCGCGAGGGCGGCGAAGGCGTCCCCGGTGGTGCAGACCATGCCATCCTTCCTTTCGTCTCTTCCCGGAGCGAGCCGGTGGGCAATATCGGCGATTACGAGACAACGTACCGGGATTTCAGGATCGATGTGCCCGAGTTCTTTAATTTCGGGTTCGACGTGATCGATGCGTGGGCGAAAAAAGACCGGAACAAGCTTGCCATGATCTGGACGGACCAGCAGGGAGGGGAGAAGAAGTTCACGTTCCGCGAGCTTTCCCGGCTTTCGAACCAAATCGTCAACATGTTTATCAAATACCGGATTACCAAGGGTGACCGCGTGCTCATCATGCTGCCCCGCGTGCCCGAGTGGTGGACGTGCACGATCGCGCTGATCAAGATGGGCGCCGTCTACTGCCCTGCACCGACGATGCTCACCCCGAAGGATCTCAAGTACCGCATCAACGCCGCGGATATCAAAATGGTGATAACTGACCGGGAAAACGCCCCCAAGGTGGACGAGATATTCGACCAGTGCCCCTCGCTCGAGAGCAGGATGGTCGTAGACGGCGAGAGGGACGGGTGGATCAATTATCCCGTCGAGCTCTCATGGCCCGCTCCGGTCTCCAGCAAGATCATCAACCTGCAGGGCATGAAGAAGACCCGCTCCACCGATCCGCTCGTGATCTTCTTCACGTCCGGCACTACCGGCGAAGCGAAGATGGTGCTCCACGACCACAGCTACCCGCTCGGACATATCGTGACCGCACGGTTCTGGCACGACGTACGGGACAACGATCTTCACTTCACGCTCTCCGACACCGGGTGGGCGAAGAGTGCGTGGGGCAAGTTCTACGGCCAGTGGATCGAGGGGGCCTGCGTCTTCGTATACGATATCAGGGGCAAGTTCAACGCGACCGAGATTCTGCCGATGATGGAGAAGTACGGGGTCACCACCTTCTGCTGCCCGCCCACCATCTACCGGATGCTGATCCTCGCCGATCTCGACAAGTTCGACTTTACCGAACTGCGCCACTGCGTCAGTGCAGGCGAACCGATCAACCCGGAGGTGATCCGGGCGTGGGAGGATGCGACGGGCCTTACGATCTACGAAGGGTACGGCCAGACCGAGACGGTGCTCTGCGTCGGCACCTTCCCCGGCATGGAGCCGAAGTTCGGGTCGATGGGGAAGCCCTCGCCCGGGTGGGATATCCGCCTGCTCGACGAGCATGGTAATCCCGTGGGCGACAAGGAGGAGGGGCTCATCGCAATCAATACCAAACCGCGCCCCGTCGGCCTCTTCAGGGAATATTTCAACAACGAGGAGGAGAACCGCCATGTCTTTTCCGGCGACTGGTACTACACCGGCGACAAGGCGTACCGCGATTCCGACGGGTACCTCTGGTTCATCGGTCGTGACGACGACGTGATCAAGGCGTCGGGATACCGCATCGGGCCCTTCGAGGTGGAGAGCGCCCTCATCGAGCACGAGGCGGTGCAGGAGGCGGCGGTCGTCGGCTCGCCTGACGTCATCCGCGGCCTGATCGTGAAAGCGTTCGTGGTGCTCGCACCGGGCCATTCGCCCTCCGAATCGCTTGTAAAAGAGCTCCAGAAGCACGTCAAGAAGGTCACGGCCCCGTACAAGTACCCGCGGGCCATCGAGTTCGTCGAATCGCTCCCGAAGACCATCTCCGGCAAAATCCGGCGAAACGAACTCCGGGAGCTCGAAATGAAGCGGAGCACGAACGGCCAGTGCGAAACGGAAACGCCCGCCCATCACCCCCCGATGGAAAAATCGGACCGTAAATAGAGATTAAATCCCCTGAATAACTTTTCTGAATTCCAACAGAGTAGGATTTGTTTAAGTACTATCTTCCAAGTTTGTACATGACTCGTCTCACAATACGCAAATGGTAGGATCGCCAATACCAAACGAGTGCGGATGACGACAATCATAGCCTTCAATTCCTGGATAAAGTCCAAATAGAGGAGTATAATGACACACTAACACACAAGGAAGAGATTCCTATTATGAAGTAGTAATTCTCTTTAAGTTCATGAGATTCTCTCTTATCGGAGTAGCATTCTGCCAGTAAAATCTCATAAATAGGTGATGTTTAACACTGCAATCCCGCAGTGCTTGCAAACACCAGATAATATACATGAATTTAGACAACTAAACACAGTTTATATACTGTTTTATTGTGAATTGAAGTTCATTAAACCAGACAGTTACCTGAGTGTCCGTTCCTGCTTCAGATCCCTTAGTGTCTCCAATGAATACAAACCTATCAACAACTCCTCCCCCCATGAAAAAAATGTCTTCTGCATGATCATCATCGGTATATTCTATCTCTTCATGTTCGGGAACCACTTTTATAACCTTCCAACCAATTGGTGGAGTATATATTGTATAGTAACGACTGCCGCGAGCAGTTGTCCAATCTGACTCAGTCTCTTTTGCTTCCATGAAAACACCCGCCTGAACATAATCTCCGCGATTGAAAAGATGCACTACACATACTACAGATGGACCATTTCCATCGAATTCTCTATCGCCATAGGTATGAGGTGGAACATAGGTGATGTGATTTGGTCTGAATCGAATATTGTCAGTTTTACATTCTGGCAGAGA
>LKUD01000032.1 GCA_001412355.1 Methanoculleus sp. SDB | reverse complement strand
AGTACCGTGAGGGAAAGGTGAAAAGAACCCCGGGAGGGGAGTGAAATAGAATCTGAAACCAATTGCTTACAATCAGTGGGAGGGTTGATTTCTTCGGAAATCCGCCTGACCGCGTGCCTTTTGCAGTATGATCCAGCGAGTTACTCTTTGTGGCAAGGTTAAGCCATTCTGTGGCGAAGCCATAGCGAAAGCGAGTCTGAATAGGGCGTGTCACTTTGTGACTTAGTCGCATGGAGTAGACCCGAAGCCGAGTGAGCTATCCATGGCCAGGTTGAAGTTGGGGTAACACCCAATGAAGGACCGAACCGGTAGATGTTGAAAAATCTTCGGATGAGCTGTGGATAGGAGTGAAAGGCTAAACAAACTCGGAGATAGCTGGTTCTCCCCGAAATAGCTCTTGGGCTAGCCTTATCTGTTTAGTACTGGGGGTAGAGCACTGGATGAGCTAGGGCCTCCAAAAAGGTACCAACCTCAACCAAACTCCGAATACCAGTACTTTAGAGGATAGGAGTCAGCGAGTGGGGACTAACCTCCATTCACGAGAGGGGAACAACCCAGACCATCAGCTAAGGTCCCTAAATCGAAGCTAAGTGGTTAAGGAAGTGGATTTACTAAAACAGCCAGGATGTTGGCTTAGAAGCAGCCATTCATTCAAAGAGTGCGTAACAGCTCACTGGTCGAGTGAATCTGCGCCCAAAATAACTCGGGGCTTAAGCTTCGTACCGAAGCTGTGGGATTGTACTTTTAGTATGATCGGTAGGGGAGCATTCTGTACCGGTTGAAGCTTTATTGTAAGATAAGGTGGACGATACAGAAGAGAGAATGCTGGAATGAGTAGCGAAAAAGCAGGAGAGTAACCTGCTCACCGAAAATCTAAGGTTTCCTGGGGAAGGTTAATCCGCCCAGGGTTAGACGGCCCCTAAGGCGAGGCCGAAAGGCGTAGTCGATGGGAAGTGGGCTAATATTCCCACGCCACTATGACACGATCAAGACTTACTGTGGGGGTGCAGAAGGGTAGACCAGTCGGGTGATGGAAATCCCGATCCGCATTTATTAAAGGAATGCGGCGAGGCCTTAGGCCGCAAAGTGGTTGACCCCATACTGACAAGAAAAGCCATAGTAAGGGTGTTATGGTGACCGTACCGTAAACGGACACACGTAGATGAGGAGAGTATCCTAAGGTGCTCGAGAGAACTCTGGTTAAGGAACTCGGCAAATTTACCCCGTAAGTTCGCAATAAGGGGTGCCTGGAAAGGTGATAGCGCTTGCCGCTGGAGCTTTTCTAGGCCGCAGAGAAATGGCCCAGGCGACTGTTTAACAAAAACACAGGTCTCTGCTAACTCGTAAGAGGACGTATAGGGACTGACACCTGCCCGGTGCCGGAAGGTTAAG
>LKUD01000031.1 GCA_001412355.1 Methanoculleus sp. SDB | reverse complement strand
AAAAGAATAATTCAGGATTTTTTCGGTGCGTCAAGAAACTCCCGCACCATCTTTACCGCACAGAGATCCCCGCACATCGAGCAGGTGTCGATCTCCCCGTCCCGTTCATGGATGGCGCGGGCGACAGGGCCGAAGAGCGCTTGCCGGAACTGCTCCTCCCAGTCGAGGTTACGGCGTGCCTCGGCCATCTGCATCTCGCCTTCCGATAGCCACGAGTTCTTTCGCCGCACGGAATCCCCGACATGCGCCGCAACCCGTGCCACACGGCACCCCTCTTCGATGTCCCGCACGCCGGGAAGTGCGAGGTGTTCCGAAGGAGAGACCATGCAGAGGAAATCCGCGCCGTGCATGCATGCCACCGCACCGCCGATCGCCGCCACCACATGGTCATAGCCAGGCGCGATGTCGGTAACCAGCGGCCCGAGCAGGTACAGGGGCGCCTGCTCGGTCAACTCCTTGATCATGCGTACATTGTACCCGATCTGGTCGATGGGAATATGGCCCGGCCCCTCAATCATCCGCTGTACACCCGCCTCCTGCGACCGTTGGGCAAGGTCACCGAGTGTCAGGTACTCCGTTGCCTTTGCGAGGCGGCCTGAATCCACGACGGCTCCCGGCCGCATCCCGTCACCAAGGGAGACAACGACATTCTCCTCCGCAAGTATCTCGAGCAGGTAATCAAACTCGGAGTACAGCGGATTTTCCTCGCCCGTTTCAGCCATCATCGCCACGTGGAAAGCACCGCCCCGGCTCACAACACCCATCGTCCGGGGATCCTTTCTCAGGGCATCAAGCGCCTGACGATTCACGCCGCAGTGGAGCGTGAGAAAGTCAACACCGTCACGACAGTGCTCCCGGATGATTCGGAAGAGCAGGTCACCGTCGACATCCACGGCGCTCCCGGCACGCCGGACGGCTTCGTACACCGGGACTGTGCCGACGGTCGTGTCGAGAGAGAGGACCGATTTCCTCATCGTCCGGAGATCGCCACCGGTCGAAAGGTCCATGAGAGCATCCGCGCCGTTCGCGAGCGCCACCCGCGCTTTGTCCATCTCGAGGCCGGGATCACAGCGGGCTCCCGAGGTGCCGATGTTTACGTTCACCTTGACCCCGCACTCCTCACCGACAGGAACGAAAGGATGAGTGCGCCGCGGGTTTGCCGGAATCACCACACGCCCGCGGACGATTGCGCTGGCAAGCCTCCGCGGTATAAGGCCCTCCGCCCTGGCTGCCGCTTCCACTTCAGAAGGAACACCGGCAAGACATTCCCGTATCAGGGACTGCATAACACACATTTGTCCTGAGGCTTAATATCATGCATGCACGTAACCTGGATTCCCGGCGAAGGGTTCTTCGCCAACGCCTTCGTCATCGGATCGATCCTCGTGGACGCAGGAGTCACCCCGATGGCGGTAGAGCGGTATAAGGAGACCATCGAGACGATCGTGCTCACCCATTGCCACTACGACCATATCGCCCATGTACGTGAGATCGCGGATATGTGCGACGCGGCAATCTGCATTCACCGGCGCGAAGCACACGGATTGGCCGACGAGGGGATGAATCTCTCCGTCCTCTTCGGGGCGCGGACGCCGCCGCTCGTCCCCGACCGTATGCTCGAGGAAGGCGACACGATTGCAGAGCTGACCGTGCTGCACACGCCGGGACACACACCGGGAAGCATCTGCCTCTGGAACGAGGAATCCGGCACCCTCATCTCGGGTGATACGGTCTTTGCCGACGGGGGATTCGGGCGCGTGGATTTCCCCGGCGGAAGTATCACCGATCTCAGGCGATCGATCGAACGGCTCGCCGGACTTCCGGTTGAAGGACTGTGGCCCGGACACGGTGAACCGGTGCCCGCCGGCGGAGGGCGCCATATCACCGCTGCACTCCGCCTGATAACCGGTGCCTATGGATAAAGGGATTTACTGTCTTATTTTTGAGAACAGGGCGTGCACCTGCCGTGTGGGCAGCCTCGGCATGCTCGCGTTCCGGCCCGGGTGGCACATCTACGTCGGATCGGCACTCGGTCCCGGCGGACTGGCCCGGGTACGCCGGCATGTCCGCCTCGCTCAGACCCGGAACCGGCGCCCGGTCTGGCACATCGACGCCCTGCTGCTCTCCCCGGATTTCCACCTTACCGGATGCATCTGTGGCTATACGGAAAAAAAACTTGAATGCATGCTTGCAGTGGAGATCGGAGGTGACGCGGTGGCAGGCTTCGGGTGCAGCGACTGCCGCTGCCTCTCGCATCTCTTCCGGCGCACCGCCAACCCGGAGGCCGAAATCATCGCGGCGTTCCATCGCCTCGGGCTTCAATGCCACGAGCACAAGACTCAAATAAATGGCAGCCAAGCATAGAGTATGAAGGTGCTCGGCCTATCCGGGAGCATGCGAAAAGACGGCAATACCGCACTCCTGATACAAAAAATTCTTGACCATGTGGATGCGGAAAACTGTTCCGAGATCGAGACGGAATTCGTATCACTCTCGGGGATGGAAATTCTTCCCTGCATCGGATGCGAGAAGTGCAAGGAAAAAAAATGGTGCATCATAGAAAAAGACGACTGGGGCCGCATCGTCGACAAGGTTCTCGACTGCGATATCCTCATCATCGGGTCACCCACCTATTACTACGATGTCTGCGGGCAACTCAAGAATTTCATCGACCGGACATATTCGCTCTATCATGACCGGAAACTGGCGGGAAGGAATGCCGTTGTGGTAGCCGTCTGCGCCGACCGCGGATGCGAACGGACCCTCGAGACACTCGAAGGATTCGTCAATACCCACGAGTTTTCGTACCTCGGTTTCGTAGCCGGCAAAGGATACATGCCGGGGGACATCCTCAACGACCCGCATGCAATGCCAAAGGCAAAGGAAGTCGCGGGAACGATTATTAAAATGCTGCGGAAGGATTCGAAATATATCCGGTCCGTCTGACCGCATACCCTTCCTTATACACGCCCATAGAGGGTTGTCCGTTCCGCAAGGGTGCGTCCGATATCCTCTGTAATACGCCGCATTTCATCCGGATCAAGATAATCCGTATCTTTTGCGCCCGCTTCTTTTGATATTCGCTCCTCGTACATCGTTCCGCCGAGATCGTCACCGCCCGCACACAGGGCGAGCTGGGACAGCTTGGTGCCCAGTTTCACCCACGAAACCTGAATGTGAGGAATATTGTCGAGAAAGAGACGGGATACGGCATACATCAGGAGATCCTCACGGCCCGTCGCTCCCGCCGGGGCCTCTCCCCTGATGTAGAGGGGCGTCTGATAGTGAATGAACGAGAGGGGGACGAATTCGGTAAAACCGCCGGTATCGTCCTGAATAGAGCGGAGAATAGCGAGGTGCCGGGCCCGGTCACGAACCGTCTCGACATGCCCGTACATAATCGTGGCGGTCGTCCTGATGCCCGCCGCATGTGCTTCCCGGATAATACGCTCCCAGGTTGCGGTATCGATCTTTCCGGGACAGATGCGCGCCCGCACGTCGTCCACAAGGATTTCCGCAGCCGTCCCGCACATCGAGCCGAGTCCTGCATCCTTCATCAGGCAGAGCATCTCGGCGGTCGAAATCCCGCTCTTCCGTGCCCCGAATGCAATCTCCATCGGATTACTCGCGTGAATATGGACGTCCGGCACCGCTTCGCGGATCCATGCGATGATGTCCGTGTATGCAGCGGCGTTAAACGCCGGGTGGAGGCCGCTGACGGTGCAGATTTCGGTTACGCCACGCGTACCCGCGAGTGCCGCTTTTCCCTGCACCGTCTCCTTTCCGAACCGGTACGAATCGGGATCCCCTTCCTTCCGGGAATATGCACAGAATCCGCAGGCATTGACACAGATGTTCGTGACATTGAGGTTCTGGTTCCGGACAAACGTCACCGTATCTCCGACCCGCTCTTCCCGGATTCGATCGGCTGCTCTGGCTATATCCCAGATATCGCGGCCTTTCGCTGAAAACAGGGTAATCGCATCCTCTTCTGACAGCCGTGCACCACCGGCAGCATCCTCACATATCCGCTGCAGTACCGTCACCGCGGACATCCCCTCTCTTCCATGGCAACAAAGGAGTGTCATGGAGTCGATATAAGCCTGCTGGAGTTTCCCGGACAGGGGAAAAAAGATGGCGGATTATTTCCACAGCCATCCGAATAGACCGCGGTCCGCCTGTTCGGCCTGCGCCCGCGATTCGAGGCGTGTCTGTTCCTGAGTCATGATCTGCAGCTGCTCCTGCAGGTATGTACGCGTTTCATTATCGCAGTCGCACTCGGCGATGAGCCGGTTCATCTCCTGGATACGGAGGCGATTCTCGGCTGTCAGCTGCAGGATCTCGGCCGCCGCTTCATCATCGCCGCCGGCAAAAAAGCGCACAAATCCGCTGCGGGTTTCAAGCCGTTCCTCGGCAACAATCGTGGCCTGCACGGAGTTGTTGAATTCACGCGCGACCGCGGAAATATTCCGGCCGATGCCGTAGGTACTGTTTTCCAGCCCGAGCAGCGTGTGCACGGCTACCCTGACGGTATTCTGATTCAGGTACACGTTCCGGACTTCCGGGCGAACGGACTGCAGTTCCTGATCAAGCTCCTGCTGCCTCTCCTGTTCGCGTGCTGTGAGTTCGGCACGAATCATCACGGTTTTTGTCTGTTGTGCATGGAGGGCGGCGGAGCCGGCAGCCGGTGTTGCATTCGCAACGGTAGGTTTCGCACCGTTCTGTGCGGCTTCCTGAGCGCCTTTATTATTCGCTGCCAGTGCCGGTGTGACAACCAGCAGGAAAATAAGGAGAATCGTGAGGAGTTTCGTTCGCGTCATGATACTGTCCTCCGGTATATGATGACAATACATCCAGCCGTATTTCAATGTTATGAAGCGCGGAGATATCCTCATGAACCGGAAGGTTCCATCAGTCATGCCCCTGATGCCGAACGTCTTCGCAGCCAGATCGCCGCTCCGGCACAGGCGGCCAGCATCGTGGCACCCAGAAGAACTGCCGTCGGGGGACTTTCGCGGAAGAGGGCAATCAGCCAGCCGGCACCCATGGCAATCGAGAAACACCCCATTAGCGATCCCGCGCTGATACAGACCACTACCGGAACAACGCCCATCCCGAGCAGCCGGCCGATGATGGTTGCGTTCACGCCGCCCGATCCCTGAAGGGGGAACATGACAAACAGGATGAGGCCGGCGTAAGAGAGGTTCGCGAGCCACGGCCGCGCCCGGATATAAGCGCGTCCCCTTCCTGCAAACCTGCCCATTGCCGGTCCGATAACGGGCACGCCAAGCAGAAGATCAAAATTCCAGACAACAAACAGCGCACAGACGATATCAATCATTGCGCATGTGAGCGCCGTCAGCCACCACGCCTCCCCGAGACAGATGCCGAGGGGGATAACCGACTCCTTGCCTGCGGGAGGGAGCAGGTAGGCGGCGGCGAGGCCGAGATACACGAGAAAATCATGATACGGCAGAAATGCATACAGGACGATCAGATAGCCTGCATAAAGGGCACAGGGAATCAGGATACGGGACAGGCGGGATAGATCGTGCCCGCAGGCACTGATATTCTGAGGGCATTCCATTGACATTCTCCCGGAAGAGGCGGTCCGGCCGGGCTCGCACCGTCCGGAAGGCAGGATCGAACAAGGAACGTTTCGAGCCTGTCGTTAAATGGTTTCTGGTAACGGCATACCGGGCCGGATCCGGTCGCCGGAATGATTGTAAGGCTTAATGCCGCTTCCCGCCGAATATGTCATCATGGATATGGAGCCTGCATACCGGGCACTGAAAAAGTACTTCGGATACAGCTCCTTCCTTCCTCATCAGGAAGAGATCATTTCCCGCCTCCTCGACAATCGCGACGTATTGGCGGTCATTGCAACGGGTGGCGGAAAATCTCTCTGTTTTCAGCTTCCGGCACTGCTGAAACCGGGCATCGCACTTGTCATCTCCCCGCTCATCGCGCTCATGAAGGACCAGGTGGACGGGCTCCGGGAAAACGGGGTGCCGGCAGCCTTTCTCAACAGCACCGTCACCTACGACCTGCGGCGGGAGACAGAGGCTGCGCTCAGGGCTGGAACGCTCAAAATACTCTATGTTTCGCCAGAAAAAGCAGCACAGCCAGGATTTATCACCTTCATGCAGGGTCTTCCCGTCAGCCTGATCGCCGTGGATGAAGCACACTGCATTTCGCAATGGGGGCATGAATTCCGCCCGGAATACCGGCAGATTATCAGGCTTCGCCGGGCACTTCCCGGTGTCCCCGTCATCGCCCTGACTGCGACGGCAACGCCCGCAGTACAGCGCGATATCGCCGATCAGCTCCATCTTTTGCGTCCGTTCATATCGCTCGGAAGTTTTTACCGCCCGAACCTCACCTACGAAGTACTGGAGAAGAGAAACGCCTATGCGCAGCTTATGGGCTACCTTTCCGCGCACCGGAACGATTCGGGCATTATCTATTGCACGAGTAAAAAAACAGTCGGGGAGCTTGCCGATAAACTTACCAGGGACGGCTTTTCCGCCCGGCCGTACCATGCAGGCCTGCAAAAACCGCTCAGGGCTGAGACGCAGGACCGCTTCATCCGTGACGAGACCCGGATTATTGTCGCAACCATCGCGTTCGGCATGGGTATCGACAAGCCGGACGTGCGTTTTGTCATCCACTACGATCTGCCCCGCGACCTCGAACACTTTTACCAGGAAACCGGACGTGCGGGACGCGACGGGGAGCCTTCCGACTGCATCCTGCTCTACAGCCCGGCCGACCGGGCACGGGTGTCCTATTTCATCGACCGGATGGAGAGCGACATCGAGAGACGGAGCGCGTACCGTCGGCTCGACGCTTTGATCGCCTACTGCGAGGGGACGGGTTGCCGGGTGGCGGCGCTGCTCTCCTATTTCGGCGAGACCTTCCCCCCGGGACGGTGCGGACGCTGTGACAACTGCAGAGACCCGAAAACACTCATTGACGGGACCGGAGTGGCGACGGAGATCATCAGGTGCGTCAAGGAACTTCCCGGAGCATACGGCGCGGGGTATCTCGCCGATGTCCTCCGGGGTTCTTCATCAAAGAAGATCCGCGAGCGCGGCGACACCGGCCGGCGATGCTTCGGCTCGGGGAAAACGCATTCGCGCGACGATCTTATTGCGCATATCAGGGAACTCGTACGCCTCGGGTATCTGGGGCAGGAGGGGGATCGCTATCCGGTGATCGTCCTGACCGAAAAAAGCCATACGGTGCTCACCGGCGGTGAACGGGTTCTCCTGTCGGTACGGGAAGGACTCCCGGGGCGGCGTGCCGTCACGGCCGGTGCGGGTGATCCCGGCCTCTTCGATCGCCTCCGAAGGCTGAGAAAAGAGCTGGCTGACGAGGAGGAAATCCCGCCCTACATGGTGTTTTCCGATGCAACCCTTCGCGACATGGTGGCACGCCGGCCGGCGACACGGGCACGGCTGCTCTCCGTGCGGGGGGTCGGCGAACAGAAACTGGAAAAGTACGGGGAACGGTTCCTTCGGGAAATCACCCGTTTCCGGAAAAGGGAAACAGCCCTGTCCCGTGATCAGCCTGCGCCAGCGGGAAAGGTTCCCTTCTCCCGTGATACGCTCAGAGAAACCCGCGACCTCTACCGGAGGGGGCTCACCGTCCGTGGGATTGCATTCCGGCGCGACCTGACGGAGGATATCGTCGGCGCGCATCTCGAGAGCCTTATTCTCGTCGGCGAAGCCATCTCCCTCGACGATCTGGTGCTGCCGGAGAGGCAGAGGGGTGTCAGGGATGCGATACGCGACTGCGGCAGCTATGATCTCAAGGTGCTGAAACGTATGCTCGGAGACCGGTACAGCTGGAATGATATCAGGTTCGTCCGGGCCGCCGTCCTCCAGCAGACGGGAGGCACGGGAATACGGGAGGGGTGGAATTCCCCGTCATAATTTAAAAACCTGATTACAGGAGCGTGTATGTCGTGGTTCGCTGGCGCAGCTCCCGCCCGATATCCGCGGCAATCCGTTGCATAGCATCAGGATCAAGGTAATCAGCCTCGTCCGCTCCGGCATCGACGGAGACCGCATCACAGAACATCGTGCCGCCGAGATCGTCCCCCCCGGCACACAGGCCGAGTTGTGCCATCTTGATGCCGACTTTCCCCCACGAGATCTGGATATGATCGAAATTATCGAGAAAGAGGCGTGAAACCGCAAACAGGAGAAGATCCTCGCGGCCGGTTGCCCCCGCCGGTGCCAGCCCGTCGCGGTACAGCGCCGTATTCTGGTGAAGGTAGGAAAGAGGCACGAGTTCGGTGAATCCACCGGTCTCATCCTGGATCTGCCGGAGGAGCGAGAGATGAGCGATACGATCTTCCGGCTGCTCGGCCGAGCCGTACATGATGGTCGCCGTCGATTGGATTCCTAATCCATGAGCCGCCCGGATCACCGAAGCCCACGTCGCCGTATCGACCTTTCGCGGACAGATGATCTCCCGGACGGAATCGACGAGGATCTCGGCGCCGGTGCCCTGCAGGGTGCCGAGACCCGCCGCCCGGAGACGTTCCAGTGCCTCCTCTATCGACACGCCGCTCTTCTTCGCCGCCCATGTCACTTCATCCGGGCTTGCCGTGTGGATATCGGCGGAGGGGATGACATCACGCACCCAGCCAATCATTTCCTCGTAGGTTTCGAGGGTGAAGTCGGGGTGCACTCCCGAGAGCATGCAGATCTCGGTGACTCCCCTTTCCCGTGCAAGGGCTGCCTGCGCCCGGATCTCGTCTTCTCCGTAGAGAAACGTTCCTTCGGCTCCTTTGGGCCTGCCAAAGCCGCAGAAGCCGCAGACGTTCTTGCAGATGTTTGTTACGTGGAGATTCTGGTTCCTGACATAGCTGACGATGTTTCCTACCTTCTGTTCCCTGATTTCATCAGCCGCTGCCGCAATATCCCAGATGCGGCGATCCCGCACCTTCATCAGCCGGACCGCTTCGTCCGCGGTGAGGCGGTGCCCGGCACGCACATCGTCGAGTAACTGGCGCATCACTGTCATTTCCGTTTCCCCTTCTTAACGGCCCCCTGTTTTTTTGGCTCGCCGTCACCGCCGCGACGGCTGAGGAGTTCGTGAAGAACGACCAGGATCAGGATCAGGGCTGCAAAGGGAATGATATTGAGAGGCAGATATCCGATAAGCGGAACGGCGAACAGGGCCTTGCCGATCACCCACTCTTTCTTCACGGGCTGAATCGTTCCGATTCCCGGATAATACGTGTTCTGGTCAATCCCCAGGTTGTTATCACCCTTGGTGATATACCCGGCACTCCCGGTCCCGTCCACGTAGCCGATTGCGCGGTGGATGATGGGGTGGACCCGGGTATCCCCGTTCGGGCGGTAGATGATGACGTCGCCGTACGGCATTGCACCCTGCCGGTCGGGATAGGTGGCAAAAGGTGCATATCCCGACTGTTCCCCTTCCGCCCACGTCTGCAGCGTACCGAACCGGTCCGGCGCTACGACGAAGACGAGGTCCCCCACCTGCATATTCGGAACCATGCTCTCCGACTCGATGGCCACGACCGCGGGCCACGTGCCGCTTACAAGAAAAAGAAGGAGGGCTATCGCACCCACCACGGCCAGAACCCAGGCGATATCCCGGGCAAGCATGACTGCCGGGTGTGTGCTCTCCCGGATCCGCCGCACGATCCCGGGAAGCGATCCCGGTCCCGAAATACCCGCCATATCTTCAGGTTGGAGTCCGTCACCCATATACTCTGCCATTCCCGCCATCTCCGCGGGCCGGGAACACAATCTAAAATGCTATACCGGCGCCGCTCCAACCTCACTACAATGCTCGGAGACCGGGAGATCGTCCGCCGTTTTCTTGACACAAACCTGCAGGTGCACCCCGACGTGGTGAAGTACCTGAAGGATCAGCAAAACCCGGGTCTCATCGATGAGATAATCGCAGGCGTCCCCGCCCATACGATCGTCGTCGGGCCGCGTCACGTGCCGGGCTGGAAGACCGAAAAGGACGGGACGCGGTTTCTCGGGGATCCGTATGTGGAAATCATCTCCGGCAATGCGGTCCCGAACGGAAAAGGCGTTGAGTTTTTGGATTTCAACCACTATTTCCGTGACCGCTATTCGAGGCTTTCCACCATTCTCAGAAACAGGGTTTCAGCAATGCCCATCGAGGCGCTTACGAAAAACAGCCGGTACAGGCAGGAGGACACCGCGATCATCGGGATGGTCGCAGGGGTCCGGACGACGGCCAGGGGGCACAGGATGGCGACCCTTGAGGACGCTACGGGGACGATCAATGTCCTGTTCAACCGTGATCGCGAGATCTTTGCCGAGGCGGAAAAGATCATACCGGACGAGGTGATCGGCATCAACGGCACCCTCTCCTCAGACGGCACCCTCTTCTTTGCCGAGACACTTGTGCGCCCCGACATCCCGATGAATAATGCGCCTTTTAAAAGTGACCGTCCGGGGAGAGCTGTCCTGATCTCAGACGTGCACGTGGGAAGCGATACCTTCCTTGCCGAAGCATGGGACCGGTTCTCCTCGTGGCTTTCCACCGCGAACGTCCAGTATCTCCTCATCGCAGGCGATATCGTGGACGGCATCGGCATATATCCGGGACAGGAGCAGGAACTCACGATCCCGAATATCTACGATCAGTACGATGCTTTCGCGGAGATGCTCCGGCGCCTCCCGTCCCACCTGCAGATCATCGTCTCTCCGGGGAATCACGATGTTGTCCGCGGATCGGAACCCCAGCCGGCGCTTCCGGCCGCATTTACCGCGAAATTTCCGGACAACGTAATACAGGTCGAGAATCCGGCCCTGGTCGGCGTGCAGGGGGTCAGGGTGCTGATGTACCACGGCCGCTCCTACGACGACCTCATCTCCATGATACCCGGCGCATCGTATACCGATCCGGCGGCGATGATGGAGGAGATGCTTCGTCGCCGGCACCTTGCCTGCACCTACGGGATGCGGACTCCCATAATGGCCGCGAAGAAGGATCGTCTCCTCATTGATCCGGTGCCCGAGATCCTCCATACGGGCCACGTCCATATCTGTGGCATCCGGCGATACAGAAACGTCCTGTGCGTAAACTCAGGAACATGGCAGGCACAGACGAAATTCCAGAAGCAGATGAATATCACGCCGACGCCGGCACGGGCAACGGTGGTCGATCTCCAGACGCTGGATGTCGAGATTTTCGATTTCAACGCATAAATACAGTATTTTTTACACTGCCGGGCCTGCTATCCGGGGCCCGCCCATACCCGGCAGCCGGCGGTGCGGTTCTTTTAAAATGCGCGTTCTTTTTAATGGTGAACTCACATTGTTAGAGTACGTTTGCGCTCTGTTTCGTGCGTGTGAGCAGAGCAAACGGAGGATAGAAGCCATATGGATTTGTTAATTTACCTGGCACCGATCTGTGCCCTTTTCGGCCTTCTTTTCGCGGGATATTCCTTTATTAGAGTCCGCAAAGAGGGCGAAGGCACCGATCTCATGAAGAAGATCACCGCCGCCATCCATACCGGTGCGATGGTCTACCTGAATCGTCAGTACCGTGCCATCGCCGTGTTCGTGGTCGTGCTTGCCATCATCATTGCGGTGATCCTGCCCAACGGCATACTCACCGCGGCCTGTTTTGTATTCGGTGCGGTCCTTTCCGCAACCGCGGGCTATATCGGGATGTTTACAGCCACATCCGCGAACGGCAGGACGACAAACGCCGCACGACGGGGCATTGCCGAGGCATTTGAAGTCTCGTTCGCGAGCGGCACCGTGATGGGGATGTCTGTCGTGGGTCTCGGCCTCTTCGGACTTTCTATCGCTTTTATCGCCCTTTCCAGCCTGCTTCCGGGCATGGAGCAGGGAACCGTCGTCAACATCCTCGCCGGATTTTCCCTCGGTGCATCCTCGATTGCACTCTTCGCACGTGTCGGCGGCGGTATCTTCACGAAGGCCGCAGATGTCGGGGCTGATCTCGTGGGGAAGGTTGAGGCCGGCATTCCCGAGGACGACCCCCGCAATCCCGCCGTGATTGCCGACAATGTCGGTGACAACGTGGGCGACATTGCCGGTATGGGAGCCGACCTTTACGAATCCTACGTCGGATCCATCATCGCAACGATGCTTCTCGGCGCGGCAACCGCCGCAACCGTATTCCCGAACGTGCCCATGATGAATGTCATACTGGTGCCGGTAACCATCGCGGCGCTCGGTATCGTCTCCTCCATCATCGGGTCCTTCTTCGTCCGGACGAACAAGACGGAGCAGAGCGCCATTCACATGGCATTTAACAAGGGGCTCCTAATTGCGCTGGGTCTTGTCATTCTCGCAACGTACGGCGTGACGAATATGCTGCTGGGAGAATACGGCTTCGGCGTATTCGTGGCAACCGTCGGCGGCCTGATCGCCGGATTCCTTATCGGTCAGATTACCGAATATTACACCTCCTACGAACGTTCCCCCACGCTCACGATCGCGAAGGCCTGTGAAACCGGGGCCGGAACCAATATCATCACCGGGTTTGCGAAGGGCATGGAATCCACGCTCTTCCCCACAATCGTCATCGGCATCGCGATCTTCCTTGCCCACCAGTTCGCAGGACTCTATGGTATTGCACTTGCCGCGGTCGGCATGCTTGCAACGCTCGGCATCTCGCTTGCCGTCGATGCATACGGGCCGGTGGCTGACAACGCGGGGGGGATCGCAGAGATGTCCCACCAGGAAGCCGGTGTCAGGAAGATCACCGACACCCTCGATGCGGTCGGCAACACCACCGCAGCCATCGGCAAGGGCTTTGCCATCGGATCCGCCGCGCTCACCGCCCTCGCCCTCTTCTCAGCCTATGCACAGGCCGTAAACCTCCAGACAATCAACATCCTCGACACCCCCGTCTTCATCGGCGTGCTGGTCGGTGCCATGCTGCCGTTCCTCTTCTCGTCGCTGACGATGATGGCGGTCGGCAAGGCGGCATACCAGATTGTCATTGAAGTGCGCCGCCAGTTCAAAGAGATTCCCGGCCTGATGGAAGGCACGGCAGAAGCCGATTACGAGTCATGTATCGCGATCTCCACCAACTCGGCACTCAGAGAGATGATCGCACCGGGCATCATCGCCATCGCGGCGCCGCTGATCATCGGACTCCTGCTCGGGCCCGGTGCACTGGGCGGTCTGCTTGCGGGATCGCTTGCCGCCGGGTTTATGATTGCCATCACTATGGCCAATGCCGGCGGTGCGTGGGACAACGCAAAGAAGTACATCGAGCTCGGCAACTTTGGCGGCAAGGGCTCGGATGCACACAAGGCGGGCGTTACCGGTGATACGGTCGGCGACCCCTTCAAGGACACATCCGGCCCCGCGATCAACATCCTCCTGAAGCTGATGTCGATCGTCGCCGTGGTCTTTGCCCCCCTCTTCCTGTAACCCACTCTTTTTTTCGGATACGCGGACATCCCGGCAGTATCCATCAGATTCATTGGTACGCACCGCCTACAGGGATATATGACCGGAACACGCGGCTATTTCAGGAACGGCATCTGGGTCGAGGAGACCGAATCGAAACAGGAGAAGACGGCGGAGAGCGCCGGTGCGGGAGAGGCGGAGCCTGTCATCGACAATCTTGTCGATGAAGCAAGGAATTCGGTCAACAAGGCGATCAGCGACATCGCGTCCCTGTCAAAAACGCTCTTCGGGACGGAGGAGGGGAGGGCGCATCTCGGCCGGAAGGCACGGGACGCCGGAGAACGGCTCGAGACTGCCATCGAAGAGATCGCAGAGGCCGTCGAAGAGATGGCACAGGACGTAAAGAAGAGAGTGAAAAAATAATTCGGGTGATCCCCGAATCACCTCCATTCCTGAATATATATTTCGTTGCGGATGCATCTTTATACCAGACATACCTATGATCTCCGCGAGGAACGATGCAGGAAAGCAGTGATTTTTTCCTCTCCGACGCTTTTGCGAGGGAGACGGGAATCGAACTTCTGGCCGTCTCGCCCGGGAGGGCACGGGTGAAGATGGCGATCACGGAGCGGCATAAGAACAGCCACGGCACGGTCCACGGGGGGGCTATCTTCACCCTTGCGGACACGGCATTCGCAGCTGCTTCCAACTCGCACGGGATTCCCGCGGCCGCTATCAATGCCACCATTTCATACATACAGGCCGCCCGGTCGGGCATCCTCTACGCCGATGCAACGGAATTTTCCAGAAATCCGAAACTTGCCGTCTATGATGTCCGGGTGACCGACGAAAACGGGGGAAATATCGCCCTCTTTCAGGGCATGGTATACAGGAAAACCCCGCGCCAGTGAGTGGTGCACACCCGGGGGCCGGCACAGCTATCCCCTCCCTTTCGGACACCTGCCGGAGATGCGGAGCGGAATCTGCCACTTTTTGCCGCTTTCTTTTAATGTACGACAGTATTGCCGTTCTGTAACATCCCAGCGATAGGCACCATCGCATGGCATATTATTTTCACTTCACGGGATTTCTTTCTCGATTGAATATATATGCACCATGGCAGCATCACCCGGAGGCATTTCCTGATCATTGCTGCTGCACTTCTGTTCGTTCTCTGCATGTTCGATGTCGCCACGTCGTACATCAATATCAGTGCCGGGGGAATCGAGCTGAACCCGTTTATGGCTCCGTACACCGGAAAGATTGCTGATTTCACGATTATCAAGTGCATCTATATCGCAGGTGTCGTCGCGGTCGGATCCGGTATGATGGCATGGCTCCCTGATCTGCCGATCGGTGAGGTGTGGGTCGGCACTCACGTTACACTCCATGCCTGCGTTGTCGGTCACAACCTCAGTATTGTCGCCCATTACGGCCTTTTGGGACTGTAGGAGTCGGTCCCGCCGAAGGAGGGGCCGGGAAGCCCGAACAACAGTTCCCTACACTCCTTCCATCTGCTTTGCGGGGCAGAAATTGCAGATCGAAAACGGCACCTCCTCCTCCTTGTCGCGAATCGGGCAGAGGTACTCCCGCCCCCGCTTCTCCACGACAAAGCCTCCGGGAAACGGGGTGCCGACCGGGTGGCCGGGCTCGTCGAGCACGAACATTGCAAACCCGGCAAGGAGGTAATAGAAGAGGGATCGGACAGGGTCGCCGAAATAGAAGTCGGTGCCCGAGGAATCGGTATCGCCGAAGCACCCTTCCGGCACCATCCTGAGATACCCGAGGAACGTCTCCCTGTCGGTGATCGGTGCCGTCCTCCGTGCGAGAGCGCCGGAGCGGTGCATGGAGAGAAGGCGGTGGTAGGTGCCGAAGAGCTGCTTCTCGAAATACGGTCTGACCTTCTCGCGGTACGGGGAGGGGAGCCTGTCGGTCTCCCGTTTCATATTTCCGCCGATTACCTGCAGATCATACATGGAGTACCGGATGATCTCCGCGGCGATTGCCTCGCCGAGAGCCGCCTGCGTGTTCACAGCACTCATCCGGCGGACGGCCTCCTCAATCAGCCGGTATTGCTGCGCTGCCGTATCGGGAGAATTTTCCCTGATCCCCTGATCCGTCATGGTTTTCGTGCCACCGGGCGAAGAATCCCGCCGCACTGAGAGTATTTGAAAAGAATGGTGCATTAGATTTTCTCTCCCTTTCGGGGAGCGGACTGCCTTTCCCCGCATGCACTCCCCCGGGGACATCCTTTTTAGCACCCGTTCCCCACTATGAAAGGGAGACGAATTGCACATGCACACGCTCGTCCTGCTACGCCATGGCGAAAGCATCTGGAACAAGGAGAACCGGTTTACCGGATGGACTGACATTGATCTCTCGGAAAAGGGCATCGGGGAGGCACATGCCGCAGGCAGGATGCTCCGGGAGGAGGGATACCTATTCGACGTCGCCTACACCTCGGTCCTGAAACGGGCAATCAGGACCCTCTGGATCACCCTTGATGAGATGGATTTGATGTGGATACCGGTATACCGGAGCTGGCGGCTCAACGAACGACATTACGGGGCGCTGCAGGGACTTAACAAGGCCGTAACTGCGGCACGGTACGGGGATGAGCAGGTCTTTATCTGGCGCAGGAGTTACACTATCCCGCCACCGCCTCTCGATCCGGCCGATCCCAGATCGCCGGCATCCGATCGCCGGTATGCAGGATTCGCACCGGAGGAGGTGCCGCTCACCGAGTGCCTGAAGGATACCGTTTCCCGGTTCCTCCCCTACTGGGAATCGGAGATCGCCCCGGCTATCCGTTCAGGAAAACGGGTGATCATCGCTGCGCACGGCAACAGCCTCCGTGCTCTCGTCAAGCATCTCGATTCCATTTCAGACGATGATATTCCGCACATGAACATCCCGACCGGCATGCCTCTCGTGTACGAGCTTGACGACGACCTCCGGCCTATCCGCCATTACTATCTTGGTGACGAAGAGGCGGTGAAGGCGGCAATGGATGCCATCGCGAAACAGGGTAAATCACAGTAAGACAGCCAATATTCCCGTGTAATCCGGGATTTCCCCTTTTTTATATCAATCCGGCGACAAGGCCGGTTCCGAGCACCACCATCAGGATGCCGCCCGCTCCCCGCAGAATGCGGGCATGTGCATCCCTCCACCCGGATACGGCGTCGATTCGGGAGATACCAAGGGAAATTCCGAGCGTCACCGCAGCCATGGGCAGGATGAAGATCAGATTGTAGAGGAGGAGCGCGAGGGCAGCGTGCAGAGTGTCACCGGTTCCGATGAGACCGCCTGCGATGAGATAGGGCCCCATCGTACAGGGAAGAAGGAAGAGAGAGACCGCTGCTCCCGCAGCACAGGCACCCGGCACCGAACCCGCGCCCTCGGCACATCGCGCCACCAGTGAGCGGATCCGCCCCGGAAGGGCCGCAAGCATTCCGCCGGTACCGGGTACGGCCGCGGCCCGGAGATATACGAACCCGAGAAGCACCGCGCCTGCGCCAAGTACTGCCGGGAGCACCGGCCTGAGCGGTGATGTGCCTGACAGCAGCGAAAAACCTGCTACTATGACGGCACCATACAGGAGATAGACGAGAAAGACGGTTCCCACGAAAGCCATACCCGCCCGGAACACAGAAAGCGGATTCTCAGGATTCCGGGCAACGATCGCCGTGAGGATCACCGCCAGCACCGAGAGTGCGCAGGGGTTTATCGCATCGACAATCGCAAGGGCGGCGATTGCGGAGAGGGGAGGGGTATCCGTCACCGGCGCCGCTCCGGACGACTCCTCCGGCGTGGGAAAAGGGATTCCTGCAGCAGGGGACGGAGCGTCCGGCCCGTTCCACAGGTAGATCCAGGAGCCGAGTGTCACCGCATGGGCAAACGTCACCGATGATCCGGCAACCGCAAGGGGAACGGGTGCTGTTTCGCTGTAAACGGCCCCATCCAGCCCTGCAGCCGGATCGGACGTGGCGAGAAGGCGTCGAAGCATTTCGCCGTCCCCTCCCGTTCCGATCCGCATGAGTGCACGATCCCCACGCCAGATTGTCGGCCTGCCATCAAGATCCGTGAAAACGATACGATCAAACCGGAATGCAGCGCCACGGGAGCCGGGATTTTCCTGAAGCCGGGAAAGCTTATCCCGTCCGTCCCCGAGGATCGCGCTTTTTCCTAAAAACCAGTCCTCAGGTGAGACCACGAGCAGCGGAGTACCGGGTGGAATGCCATAACTCCGGGTGAACGCGTCCTGCACCACCGCATTCTCAGGATGATTCTGTGTCTCATACTCGATAAGGATGAGATCGGGAAATTCGGTGAGCCATTCCCCGAAAACAACGGGGTCAACCTGCGCACAGTTGCTGCATCCCACTCCGCTGAAATAGAACGCAACAAACGGGTTTTCCTGTGCGTCCGCCGCCGCTCCGGTGCAGGCAGCCGGAATGAACGCGGCAGCGATGAGGAGAGCGGGGAGAAGAAGGGCGATCCGGTGTTTCATGGATGATAATGCAGTTTCCCTGCATACCTAAAAAATCTATGATTATTTCCCGGAAAGAATGTCGTCCGTGAATCCGGGATGCCGGGAAACAGCTGTCGTGGCGTCCGGAAAGCGGTCGGAGGAGACGGCACCGATCACCGCCGCGAAATATCCGCCATGTGCCCTGCCCGATTTCCGGACATGCTGCGCGCGTTCACCCTTCCCCCGGCTCCCCGGACACGACACCTGTGTCAGGAAATGACTTCCGCTTTTGTGATACGTACTTCCTTGCGGGGACGATCGTTCCGGTCGGTCGCGGTGCTGCCGATCGCATCCACGACATCCATTCCCCCGACGACGATCCCGAAGACGGGGTGTTTGGACGGGGTGCTCGGATTATCCCAGTCGAGGAAGGTGTTGTCCACCAGGTTGATGAAAAACTGGCTCCCGCCGCTGTTCGGGCGTCCGGTGTTTGCCATGGAGAGGGTCCCGCGACGGTTCGAACGCCCCCTGACAAACTCGTCCTGAATCGTATACCCGGGGCCACCCGTGCCTGTGCCCTGCGGGCAGCCCGCCTGGATCATGAAACCTTTAATGACGCGGTGAAATACAATTCCGTCATAAAATCCTTCTTTCACCAGTTTCACAAAATTGCCCGCTGTAATCGGCATATCGGAAAACAGTTCGATAATAATATCCCCGCTGGTCGTGTGAAGTACGACCTTTTTCGGTTCTCGCGTTTCTGCCATAGTCATAACTCCGCTCTAAGCATTTCACGTGGTTCCTACTTAACGGATACGGCCCCGGACTGCTTGGCGGAACATCCGGAAAGACGACCCGGCATGCAGCCGAAAAAAGCAAGTAACCGGAAAACCGGTTATAATTCGCCGAGGTTTTCCAGAAACATCCGGTGAAGGCGAATATCGGGTGTCAGTTCCGGATGGAAGGAGAGCGCCATGTGACGCCCTTCTCTGATCGCCACAATCCCCGCATCGAATGCCGCGAGCGGCTCCGCAGCGCCCCCTGTCGCCGTTGCGACAGGTGCCCTGATGAAAACGGCGTGATAGGGGTCTTTTAGGCCCTTCACCGGAATTATTGCCTCGAATGATTCGCGCTGCCGACCGAATGCATTCCGTGCCACCTCCATGTCCATGAGACCGAGCGGCCGGACCCGTACATCATCAACGGTACGGGCAAGCAGGACCATACCGGCACAGGTCGCGAATATTCCGCCATCAAAGTTCTCAATCGGGCTCCGCATGGCATTCTTGTCAATGAGCCGCGAGATGGTCGTCGACTCCCCACCCGGAATGGCAAGCGCGTCAAGGGGCGGGATCTCCTCTGCATGGCGTACCGCGACAACCCGCCCGGTGCCGTCGCCCATGGAGGCAAGTGTCCGGCGGAATGCCGAGATATGCTCGCTGACATCCCCCTGAAGCGAGAGAACGCCGATCCTAACGCCCACGGAACCGGAGCACCTCGTCCTCTTTCAGCGTGTGCACGTCGATTCCTTTCATCGGATCGCCGAGCCCGCGACTGACTTCGGCAAGAACCGCGGGATTTTCGAAATTATTCACCGCTTCGACGATTGCCCGCGCAGTCTTCACCGGGTTTTCCGAGAGAAAGATGCCCGATCCGACGAATACGCCATCGGCACCGAGCTGCATCATAAGTGCCGCATCCGCGGGTGTCGCAATGCCGCCTGCGGAGAAGTTCACCACCGGCAGGCGGCCGCGTTCCGCAGTCTCCCTGACAAGCTCGAACGGCGCTTCGATCTCACGGGCGCGTGCGGCACGCTCTGCATCATTCATGCCCTGCAGCTCGCGGATTTCGCCCATGATCGCATGCATATGGCGAACCGCCTCAACCACATTACCGGTGCCTGCTTCCCCCTTTGTTCGGATCATCGCCGCTCCCTCGGCAATTCTCCTGAGCGCTTCGCCGAGATTCCGAGCGCCGCACACGAACGGAACGGTAAATCCGGTCTTCACGATATGGTACTCCTCGTCGGCAGGAGTCAGCACCTCGCTCTCGTCGATCATATCGACTCCGATATTCTCGAGAATCTGCGCTTCGACAAAATGCCCGATCCGCACCTTCCCCATGACAGGAATGGAGACCGCATCGATGATCTCATGCACGATTTCGGGATCGGCCATACGCGCCACACCTCCGGCTTTCCTGATATCCGCAGGCACCCTCTCAAGCGACATGACGGCTACCGCACCGGCCTCCTCGGCGATGCGGGCCTGCTCGGCGTTGACCACATCCATAATCACACCTCCTTTCTGCATGGAGGCAAATCCCCGTTTAATCAGTTCAGTCCCGAACCGAAGGTCTTCCAGTTTCATTGTCATTCACTATAGAGCAGGGAGGGCAATAAATACAAGGGTAACGGAAAAAAGCACGGCGGCACAGAGGGTTGCAGCCCGAACCGCCCCAACGATTTCGGGTCCGCCCTCGGTAAGGCTCCGCTCGGCCTCGCCCATAGTATAATATCTCGGTTTTTCAAACCTGACTCCCGCACCCCCCGCAATCGCCGCCATGGGAATACCACCGTTGATTCCCGGACGCCGGTGTGCATCAGAAGCAAGCGTCCGGAGCGCCGGCCTGAACCGCCCCCGCATCGCGAAATACAGGAGAAGAAGCAGGCCGGTGATCCGGGCGGGAATATAATTGAGAATATCGTCGGAGCGGGCCGGAAACCACCCGATACTTCGGCGGTGATCGGTATACCCGAGCATCGCGTCCATGGTATTCACCGCTCTGTACACCGCAGCGCCGGGAAGCCCGAACAGCGTGAAATAAAAGAGGGGTGCAATGATGGAGTCGACGCAATTCTCAGCCATCGATTCATAGGCAGCAGAGAGCACCCCCTCTCCCCCGAGAGCGGACGTGTCACGGGAAACGAGCAGCCGCACCTCATCACGGCCGCTCTTCCCGTCCCGCGCCACCGCCTCTTCCACCGCGGCGACATGCTCCTCGAGGCATCGCCACGCCAGACAGAGTTTGAGCAGCACCGGAGCCCCGATAAGATAGAGGGGCACCGGCGCAAAGAGATCAAAAAAGAGGAACGGGGCGGCGAACAGCCCCGCCGTGAGGAGAGTGCCCAGGACACCTGCCACGCGCTGAAGCCCGGGGCGATACAGGCCGGGTCGCCCCCACCATCCGATCAGCCGCCCAAGATAGGCAGTCGGGTGCAGGGTGTTTCGCGGGTCGCCTGCAAGCCGGTCGAGGAACAGCGCGGCCCAGAGGACTAGCGCCGGGAATACCATGCGAAGTAGACCCCGGAGAGCAGGACGATGAAAGTGAGGTGGGAGAGGAGCGTCTCCCCCGTGGTAAGCCAGCCGGCATACGCAATGGTGCCAATGGCGACAAGAAGGAGGAGGAGCCACGGAAACGGCGCTGTGCTCACAGGGGGTCGCAGAGGCTCCACGTCGGGTGCCTGCTGCTGATGTTCGGAATACTTCTTCACAAGCACCCTGAACTGGGATCGCTTCGTCCCGTACCCCGTGATGATCCCGATATCGAAGAATCCGGCATAGGCATCCTCGCGCGTAGCTATTCGAAAGTCAAGGATATCGCGGACGTAAAGGTTTTCATGGTAAAAATCGGTGAACATTCCGGCATTCGAAGAGGTGAGTGTTACATGCACCGGGCTTCCGTCATTGATGAGCCGGACTAACAGGCTGGATCCCGCCTCGACTTCAACCTGGGGAGGGGTCTCAATCGAATTGATGCCTCTTCTGTTCAGATGAATTTCACAGATATCCATGGATTTTTAACAGTTCTCTCCCGTTCGCGGAAGGAGATCGGGTATTCCTTCCCGGATGGGATACTCAACGCCGCATTTTCTGCACCAGAGCCCTCCTTCAAGGATTTCGTCCTCGGTACTCTCACGTGTCAGCTCTCTGACAATCCGGAGTTCCAGATCTCCCTTGCAGACTGGGCAGCAGAGAATATCAACCGTTGACTTTTTCATATATCATCCCTTAGATCGATGATCTGGGAGATATCGGGACCGGTGGAGATCAGCGTTACCGGAACCCCGATATCGTTTTCTGCGCTTTTTATGAAATCCCGTGCCTTCTTTGAAAGCTGGTCGTACGACGTGGCACCGAAACAGTCCATATCGATATGGTCAATTCCCGTGATGGCAACCTGGGTGGCGCCGTTCACCATCGCCGAATATTTTGCCATCGCTGCGTCCCATACGCCGATACGCCGTTCCCGGTGCGTCACCGTCCCGAATTCCTCGATCCCGAGGCGGTGCGACTCTTCGCGGCTCATTTCCGTACCAAAAGGCCCTTCGCCGACGCGGGTCGGGTATGCCTTGAAGACCGTGATGACTTCATCAATCTTCGTCGGTCCCACGCCGTTATCTGCCGCAATCTGCGAGGCCGAGGTATCCTTGCTGGTCACGTACGGATAGGTGCCGAAGTAGAGCGAGATACCGAACCCCTGCGTGCCTTCGAGGAGGACAAACTCTCCCGAATCAAGGGAAGTGTTGATATCAAGGGAGACGTCGGTGAGATAGCCGCGAAGTTCGGGCAGGTCCTTCGCCTGCCGTGCGGTGCGCATTACCCGATCGACGTTGGCAGGCCCGCACCCGCTTCCTGTCGAACCGATGGTCTTTGCAAGGTGGGAATCGCCCTTGTCACGGGCGATATGCTCTTCCTCAATGATACTGCACCGGCCGTCTACGAAGATGCGATCGCGTACTCCGAGAAGCTCAACTTCCTGAAAAAACACCCGCGGATCAACCAGTACCCCGCTCCCGATACACAACCGGGCATTCTCATAAACGAAGCCGGACGGGATCATCCGGACACCATACTCTCTTTCCCCGACCTTTACCGTGTGCCCCGCATTCGGGCCGACCCCGCCCCGGGAAATGATAGAGGGGTGATCCTTATGGGCAATATGGGCAACAACCTTCCCCTTTCCCTCATCACCAAAAAATCCGCCGACGATGACTGTACAACTCATTGTTCTCTCAAGTAGGATGGGGTGATTCTCCGGTATAAACATTGACATCTCCCCGCCGTGCAGCATGAGGGGGCGATATGCCCCGGATCCACAGGGTGCTGTCCGGACAGGAAGCGGCTGACGTGAGATGATTGGGTGCAGGGTTCTTCGGATCGGGGAATTCAGATGTTCCAGTGGAAATAAAGGGGTCGATCCCCCCCCGGGGATCACCGGGATCGAAAAAACGGATCAGAACTGTGGTGAAGATATGGTAGATCACTCAGGCAATTCCTGAATATACCCCTGCAGTATCCTGTTTGCAGGACGTACCGGAAATAAAAAAATACTGCTTTTACCCTACGTGGTTTCCCCCCGGTACTGTGGATATTCAGGCGGAAAAACTTCAGCTCCGGGTGAGTCATTACGGGGGGAGAGAGAATATTTTTTCTCTATCTCCAGTGGAAATAAAGGGGTTGTCGGTATTTTGTGTGGGACAAATGAAAAAAAAGACGTGCAAAAAGTCGCCGAAGGAAAGGTACTCCCGTCAGAGTGTGGAGAGAAATGTCTCGATCCGGTCCAGTGCGCTGACGAGATTCTCCCGGGACGTGGCGTAGCTGCACCGCATATGACCGCTTCCGGAAGCACCGAACACACTCCCCGGTACGGCGGCGACATGCTGCTCCGTGAGAAGACGTTCGGCGAATTCCTCATCGGAGAGTCCGGTCATCCCGACCGAGGGAAAGGCGTAGAATGCCCCCTTGGGCATATGACAGGGAAGGCCGATGCGATTGAGGCCGCGAATAAAGAGGTTCCGCCGCATCTTGTATTCACTGATCATCTCGTCACGTGCGCGGTCGCCGTGACGCAGCGCTTCCCGCGCAGCCACCTGCCCCATCACCGGTGCACAGAGCATGACGTACTGGTGAATTTTAAGTGCCGCGTCGGTGAGAGCTTCGGGAGCACAGAGGTACCCCACACGCCAGCCGGTCATTGCATAGGCTTTGGAGAATCCGTTGATGGTAATCGTTCTCTCCCGGAGGTCGCCCACCGTGGCCGCCGCCACATGCTGTGCCTCGTAACTCAGTTCCGCGTAGATCTCGTCACTGATCAGGATCAGGTCATGATCGGTGATGATATCGGCAATCGCCCGGAGTGACGCTGCATCCATCACGCCGCCGGTAGGATTGTTCGGGAAGTTGATCATGACAGCCTTGCTCCGGGACGAAACTGCCTCGAGAAGCGCATCCGCGGTAAGGCGGAACGCATCCTGCTCGCGACAGGGAACCGGAACCGGGTGTCCTCCGGCGAGCATGACGTTCGGTGCATACGCGACGTAACACGGCTCCGCCACAAGCACCTCGTCCCCGGGATCCACAATGGCCCGGACAGCGATGTCGAGCGCCTCGGACGCTCCGCTCGTGATGATTATCTCGTTTTTGGGATTGTAGGTGAGGTGAAACCTCCGGTCAAGATAGCGGGTGACCTCCTCGCAGAGCGCAGGCATGCCGCGGTTGGAGGTGTAAGAGGTTGTACCCTGCTCAATGGAGTAAATGCTCGACTCGCAGATATTCCACGGCGTGGCAAAATCGGGTTCGCCCACACCGAGCGATATTACGTCCTCCATGTCCTGGATCAGATCAAAAAACTTTCTGATACCGGATGGGGGAATCTCACGCGCCTTCCGCGACACACGATCTGTCATGGCACACCCTTAAAAGGAGAGAGGCAGCCGCTCCCCCTTCTCTGTTTCGTAAAAAATATGACCGTTTTCCTTGTACGTCTTCATGATGAGGACCGTTGCGGTTTCGCGGATATGATCCATCGGTGCGATCTGTTCCGCAACAAATCGTGCGACTTCGTGAATGGTCCTGCCAATCACGAGCAGCTCCAGGTCATAAATACCGGAGACAAGGCGGACCGACCTGACCTGCCTGAACCGTGCTATCCGCTCTGCAACCTTGTCATAACCGAAATCACGCTCCGGACTCACCTTGAGCTCGATAATTGCCGCTACTTCTCCATCGCCGGCCTTCTCCCAGTCGATGACCGTGGTATATTGCCGGATGATTCCGGCTTCTTCCATCAGGCGTATCCGCTCATTGACGTCCTGTTCTTCGAGATCGACCAGTTCGGCAATCTCCCGGGAGGGCATCCTGCTGTTCTGGTCGAGGAGCGTGAGGAGCATCCGATCCTTTTCGTCCATGTCATCACCTGAATAATGCCTTTATGCGGTGGGTGTCGATTGTTTTCAATCTTTGGTCGTTGAGGCGTTCGTCCTTGAGGAGCGTGTCCCAGATTTTTTCCGTACCGGCGCTGAACCACATCTCCTTTGTCCGGCCGTACCGCCCGCGGCTTACAACACGTGCATTTATCACGCCCAGCATATTCAGCTCCGAGATCAGGTCGGTAATCCGGCGGTGCGTCAGCACATCAAGATCCAGCAGACGGGCCACATCACGGTACACCTGCGCCACCTCTCCGGTGGTGAAGATCTCGTTATGGGTTTTATAAAGAAGAACCATCGAATAAAGTACTGCCTTGCTCTGGGTGGGAAGGGTGGAGACACATTCGATGAGGCTGTCGGTCTCGATCTTCTGTTGCGCCATCTTGACATGACGCTCCATCACCTGCTGCTCGTTTTCCCGTTCTGCCAGTTCTCCCGAGACACGAAGCAGATCCAGCGCCCTTCGGGCATCCCCGTGTTCCTGCGCCGCAAGTGCCGAACAGAGGGGGATTACCCCCTCCCCGAGCGCACCATCAATAAAGGCCATATCGGCACGCTGCTGAAGAATATCACAGAGTTGCATAGCGTTATAGGGCGGAAAGACAAGCTCCTCTTCCGAAAGTGAAGAGAGGACGCGCGGATCGAGGAAGTTCGTAAAGAGCAGGTCGTTTGAGATCCCGATCATGGAGAGCTTTGAATTCTTCAAATCCGAATTGATCCGGGTGAGGTTATACAGGGTTTCATCCCCGCTCTTTTTTACGAGTTTGTCGATTTCGTCCAGTATTATGATATGCACCCCACCCAGTGCGTCGAGCTGGTTTTTCAGTTCCATGTAAACCTGGTCCGTCGGCCACCCCGTCATCGGGATGCTTATTCGCGGACGATCACTGGCGTACGAGTCAGCTTCATCGATGCTGTTCGCTATCTGGGCAAGAACCCGGTACTGCGTATCGATTACCTCGCAGTTCAGGTGTATGACATGGACCGGTGTTCCTGTTTCGACGCTTGCGTTCTCTAGTTCGGCTCCGACATACCGTGCCGATGCGGTCTTACCGGTGCCGGTCTTCCCATAGATCAGGATATTTGAGGGGGTTTCGTTGCGGAGAGCCGGTGCGATGATGGCAGCAATGCTGTCGATCTGAGGTCTCCGGTGGGGGAGAATGTGCGGCCGGTAGGAGTGGCGGAGCACCTCGCGATTTTTAAATATATTATTATTATCGAGATATTTCCTGAATAACCCCATAGAATGGTTTTCATGATCAGTCATGTATCACCCACCGGCATCCGCCTGAGAGGTGAACCTATTGTAGTCGGTACGTAATAAATGATCTTTTCTATCTGGAAGACCCCTTTGTTTCCACTCGAATTAAACAGAAGACTAAAGTGCGGACACAGGTTCCTGAAGGAGGAGAGGAGAAAGATATGGGAGTGAATTGCAATCAGAGAGGAAGGAGAAGACCCCGCCCCCTTTGTTTCGTCTGGAAAGATGAGAAGAACAGGCGGAGCTGTAGCTTCACCTGATGAGAATATCCTGTTGTAATGTTCTCTCTGCACTGGTATATTAAGTAATTGAAATTGATCGGTACTCTCCCTCTTCAATTCTTTCTCATCGACTTTCGTCTCCGTCTCAGCCGGCCTGAGCGGCGGAACTTCCGGCAGGGAGTGCCGGATGGCATCTCCCGGGACCGGTGAAAACCCGGAAGAGCGAGCCCCCACGCAAGTCTTGCTCAGGAAAGCACCTGCCGTGTTCGTGACACCGTACCGGATTGACCGAAGGCCCGTGTCGGGATTGTGGCGGTTACCGGAAATTCTCCCGGCGCTGATCGTCCCGATGCACCCGACAGCGCAGACTATCGCCGGCAGCACCGGGCTGAACGCCGATGCCATCCCGGTATTCCCATCCCGTCTTCCGCTCTTCGTCTGCTGCGTCGCCACGGTAAAGCCCGTGCGGATACATGCCGGCACAGCACCACTCCCGAATTTTCGGATGCCGGGGTCCGCCGTGGCAGGTCTCCAGGTCTCCAGTGGAAACAAAGGGGTCCCGCCATACTCACCTCTCTTATATTCATGATCATTTGAGTCCGGATTTCCTTCTCCCACATCGTTCCTGTCTTATGGACATCTCCCCTTTTCGGTTCTTTCTCCAGTGGAAATAAAGGGGTCCGGCATAGTTAGTACTCTCATTTAACCGGCTTTTCCTGGCCTTTTATTTACGTTATTTCCAATTCAGGCTAATATTTGGCTTTTCCCCATTGAAGTTACCGCGGTTCTTCCTTTTTACGGCTCATCGGGGTCGCTTCCTGCAGATCTTCGTTACGTCCCCGGATGTTCTTCCCAAGATTTAATGGGGTTTCCGTACACACGATTCGATCTGATGGATCCATCGCATATTCAGGATATCACAATACACGGTGCAGTCGTTACCGTTTCGACGTCCCGGACCGAGGATGAGGACCGGAGCGGTGCAGTGATCCGGCACCTGCTTTCCGGCGCCGGCATTTCAGTCGTGCATTATGCCCTCGTTCCCGACGAGATACCCGTTATCAGGCAAGCGGTGCTGGACGCGCTCGAACATGCGAATCTTGTCATCGTCAACGGGGGAACCGGTCTTACGCATGATGACTGCACGATCGAGGCGGTCGTCCCGCTTCTCGAAAAGACAATGGACGGTTTCGGCGAACTGTTCCGCCTGAAGAGTTACGAGGAGATTGGAACACGTGCCCTGCTCTCACGGGCAATCGGGGGAGTAACCGGTGGAAAAGCTGTCTTTTGCGTCCCGGGTTCCACGGGAGCGGTCACCCTCGCCACCAGCACTCTCATCATCCCCGAGATACGCCATATCCTCACCCATGCTTCCCGGTAGGCAGGCATCGCCGTCGGGGCGGTTACCGGTATACATCGAGAAGGGCAACACGCTCTTCCACGAGCTCTTTGAGACGGGCATGCCCCGTGACTGCCAGTTCCGCATCGGTAATCCCGAAGAGCCGGCACAGGACGTCCTGCTTTTCCGGAGAGGTCCGCTCCCAGTCTTCGTCGACAAACCGTACATGCACGGCGAGAGCGGATTGTGCGTCATCGGATGCCGGGCAGAGGACGATGTAGCATCTGTTATACCCTGCGTGAATACCGAAAGCCGACGCTTCCTGGCATTGCCTGCTTCCGGCTGCGTACAGGAGCGCTTCCATCTCGAACGAATTGGATATTGCATTTCCCGATGACCAGGAGCGCCATGCGTGATGAATGGCTGCTCGCACGTGCCCCGTACCTGCCATGGAGTCCGCATTAAAGCAGACGATCCGTGTTCTGGTATGATCCGCAATATCACGAAGCGTTTCCAGAAATATTTCCGGGCTCTCAATCGCCCATACTGCCTGCAGGATACGGTACGTCGTTGTCATCCTCCCTCACCCCCTTCAAACTGGAACAGGGTGGACTGAATACCCGTATCCTGTTCTTCCGTTCCATCGGGCTCATCTTCGCTGTCCGCCGGGTGCGGTGCACGATCCCCGGTCCGGGAGAGGGCCTGCTCTGCAATGCCGCGCCCGATGATTGCCGCGACAGCGTCGAGACCGGCCCGGCGCATCTCATCGGGCGTGGTGATGTTATTATTAAACAGCCGGCGTGCACGCACGCGCCCGATGCCTTTCAGTGCCACGAGTGGCAGCAGTTCGCGTTTGATGCCGTGCTTCACGCGCATCTCCAGTTCACGCACCGGGTCCGCATATGCCGGCTCCGTCATTGCGGCGAGCCTTCCCGCCGCATGTATGAGCCAGGACACACCGTCGACGACATTGTAGATGTCACCGGGCCCAACGCCGTACCGCTCGCAGATGGCGGTATCTCCGACCTCGGCGATCCAGTCGAAGAGCAGCATCGCGGTTTTCAGACTCTGGAAGTACTGTTCACCGTCCTCGTAGGTAAACTCCGTCCAGAGCTCCTCCTCGTGGTCGAAATAGAATTTCTCAAGGACAGGAACGTCTGATTTGCGCACGAAAAGGGTATACATGTCCGGCGTCCGGCAGAGGAGCTGCAGGAGACCGATGTCAGTGAAATCCTTCATCTCGCGGAGGGCCCCGGTGATCATCCCGGCGCTCCTCGGATCGATATAGAGGCGGGAGACGAGCGTGCCGTATCTGCTTGCCGCAAGCACCCCGCCGGTCTCGTCGGTCATCCCGGCGTCGGTGAGGAACCTGAGGGAACGGTTGACAATTGCGGTGAGGTGGCGGTGCTTCTTTTTCTGGTGAATGTAAAACGTCTGCTCCATAAAGTCGACCAGATCCTCACGCGAACGGGTGAACCCGGTTGCGATCAGGGAGAGGATGTGTGTGTGAAGGGTATCCGTATGTGCAACGCGCGATGTCACGTCTTCGGGCGGCGCCTCGATGAAGGATTGAAAGAGTTCGTCAACCGCCTCCTCGCGGCCTGCCATCAGGACCGCCTCCCCGTAGGGATCGAGGTGAGGGCGCCCCGCCCTTCCGGCCATCTGCCGGTATTCACGGACCGGAATGGGCACCATCCCCTGCCCTCCCTGAAACCTCAGGTAATCCCTGATGATGACACGCCGTGCGGGAAGATTGATACCCGCGGCAAGAGTCGGGGTGGAGGATATTATCCTGATGTTCCCTTCCCTGAACCCTTTTTCGACGGCAGCCCGCTGCGTCCGCGTGAGGCCGGCATGATGGAAGGCTGCCCCGTTTCGGACACAGAGCGCAAGTACCTTTCCCATATCGGTCTCGGCCGCGGCTTCAAGAATGCGGGCAATAGCGTCAAGCTCGGGGCTCGCGGCAGGAATTGTCTGCGCCGCCCGTTTCGCAAATGCCTCGGCATTCCTGCGGGAGCTGACAAAGACCAGACACTGCCCCCCCTCCTCGATCGTATCGGCGCAGAGGTTGATGTCGTCGTGTTTTGATATGGCGGGAACCTCTCTCGTCCCGTCGGCAAAGGTGATTGCTTTCCGGTAGTATACGCCCTCTTTCAGTGCCACCGGCCGCCAGGAGGAGGTGAGAACTGCCGCATTAAGCCATCCCCCGAGTATCTCGGGATTGCCGATCGTAGCCGAGAGCGCGATTATCTGCATATCGGGATTCTGGAACCGGAGCTTCGTGATGACCATCTCAAGCGTCGGGCCCCGGTCGTCGGAATCGATAAGGTGCACCTCGTCGATAACGAGCAGCGTGATCCCGGCCAGCCAGTGGGCATGGTTCCTCAGGAGCGAATCGACTTTTTCGCTTGTGGCGATGATAATGTCATTCCTGCCGAGGAATTCGTCCCGCCTGTCAAAATCACCCGTGGAAATGCCGACCGAGACTCCCTTCCCCGAAAATTCCTCGTATTTTTCACTGGCGAGAGCCTTGAGGGGGACGATATAGAGGCATCTCCCACCTCCGGCAATCTGGTGATGCATCGCGAGCTCGGCGACGAGTGTCTTTCCGCTTGCCGTGGGAATGGCAATGAGCAGGTTTGCGGCGGAAAAGAGCCCCGCTTCCACGCATTCGGCCTGCGGCGGATAGAGTGTCCGGATACCCCGCCTCTCGTACTCTGCAATCAATGCGGGCGGTATCGGAAGATCCGCGATATTCACGCCTGACCCCCTTTTTTCCGCTCGAAATCACAGTATTTGCGCCTGTCGGTCCTTTGCCCTCTTCCCGGGCTTTTTGGATTGCAGTGGAAACAGTCCCCCGACCCCCAGGCGCAGTGCGGTTTTCCCGGGAGGGCTCTGATGAATGCCGGGTAGATCACGACGCGAGACCGCCTAATAGTAGTATTCGAGAATTTCGTGCTTTGCCTCTTTCTTTCTCTTATCAAGAAATGTGAAGACCGTCTCGTGGGGGACACCCTTGACGAGCATATCAATCGCTGTCCGGGCAAGTTTCAGCTGTTCCGGCAGCCCGATGAGCGCGATTGTTTTTCCGAGGACGGAGATGAGGCAGCCGGTCATATACTCGATCTGTTCCCGTGCCCGTCCCTCCTTTCCGATGATGCGGCCACGGACACGCTCCATCTGTTTCGTCGTCGTACAGATTCCGGAGAGGTCAATGACATCGAGGATCAGGTCCTCATCGTCGAGCAGCACATATGCACGATTGGGGGAAAAACCGCGGTTCACGGCACGTACAAGTTCCACCGTTCTCAGAACGGACAGCGTCTCCTCCGCTTCAACGGCCACTGCTCCCTCTTCAGAATCAATCGTAAGAACCGTACCGGTCTTTTTTTCAATCTCCCGCTTTGTTTTACCGCCTTTTCCAATCAATACCGCAATGCGGCTTTGTGTTACTTTAATTTCCTGTCGTGTCATGGTTCTCCCTCCTCTCACGGGATTCACGGCGCAAGCCGCTCGGTCCCGACAATGTCGATGAATACGTCGCGTTCTTCCCGGACGTCGCAGAACCGGCTGAAAAACCGGGTAATATTTTTTATATCCCTCGCCAGGAACGAGTGGGCGCGGGGGTGGTCGGGGGTTACTGCCTGCCCGAGATCGATGATGTACGGGCGGTCTCCATAGAGAATATTGAACTCGCTCAAATCCCCGTGAACCAGACGCGCTTCCCGGTAGAGTATTTTCATCATCCTGACGATGAATTTGTAGACGTCCTCCGGATCTTCCGGTTCGGCCGACCTGAGCTGCGGGTAGGGCGTCTCCCCCCATCCGAGGAACTCCATAAGGAGGATGTTCCTGTCGAATGTCAGCGGTTCGGGAACCGGTACACCCGCTTCACGGGCACGCTGGATATTGGCGTACTCTTTCCGTGTCCAGGTGAAGACCATCTCCTTCTTCGTGCCTCGGACGGAGGCGAACCGGGGATCGCCGGTGATGTATTCGCTCATGGATTTGAAATTTGCGGACCGGATCCGGTATATCTTGATTGCAATCGGACGCCCGTCCTTCTCGCCGTAGAAGACGTTCGCCTCTTTTCCCGTTGAGATTGATCCGCCGATGACGGAGATATGCTTTTTATGCACGAGCCGGTAGAGGGCGAGGAGAGTGACCTCGTCAAAGACGTTGTCCATGACTTTCATCTGGTCGGCGTCTTTCACGCGGACGCCCATTTTCTCCACTTCCCGGTCGAACCGGTTCATTAGCCCGTCGATGCTCATTATCGTTCCATATACTCCCGTACCGGGCCCAGCACTTCGATAAGGCCATCCGCCGCGGCGTTTTTCAGATCCATCGGATGCACATCCCCGCAACCGTACGCCTGCTCGATCTCCTCATAGCTGTGAAATTCCCTGTCCCCCCCGAATTTTTCGGGACGCCGGAGTGTGATCCTGGACAGCCGCGGGAAGACGTGGTACTGCAGGAGCTGGAGGATGGGGTTCTCGACAGTCTCCGGCGGACAGAAGGCCTTCTTGATCTTTTGTTTGATGCCTGCTTCGGAATCGGCGACCGAGATGTAGTTCCCGCTCGACGAGGACATCTTTTTCCCGTCGAGGCCGTTTAAGATTGGCGTGTGAATGCAGACCGGTGCCCTGCCTCCGACAGCCGGAAGATTTTCACGGGCGAGCATGTGAATCTTCCTCTGGTCAATCCCGCCAACCGCCGCATCGACCCCGAGGGTCTCGATATCCACCATCTGCATGATCGGGTATACCATCTGGGAAACGGTCGGGTGCTCCATCTGCCGGCCGACTTCGTCCATGCTGCGCTTCGCCCGGTTCAGGGTAATCTGCTGGGAAAGTTCAAGCACCCGGAGTTCGTATTCGGGATTCAGCTGAACATCGGATCCGAGTACGAATTCAACTCCCGTCAGCCCCACGGCCTCGAAACAGCGGCGATTGTACTCGGCCAGGGCACGGACCTCCTCCATTGTGCCTTTCCGGTTGAGGAAGGCATGAAGATCCGCGAGGAGAACGGTGACGTCAAATCCTGCGTCGCGCATGTCGATGAGTTTGTTTATCGTAACCAGATGGCCGAGATGGATCTCACCGCTCGGTTCGTAGCCGGCATAGACACGTTTGACGGGCTGCGCTAGGACTGCCTTCAGTTCATCCCCGGTAACGATCTCAACGGTATTTCGTGCGACCAGCGAGTACGGATCCATTAAAAAATATGGGTGACGCGGGGTGTTAATGGTTATTCCGGTGGAAGAGGAAAAGCGCCGCTCTTCCCCTGCCCTGCTTATATGCGCGGAAACCTCCGGGTCCATCGGCAGAACGGCCCGCAACCGGCAACCGCATTCCGCATCCCCGTGTCTGTTGCGTGCCCGAATCCCTCTTTTCACCCCTCAAAGGGGTGTGAAACCGAGCGCCTTATTTGTCATCGCAACGGATTCGAGGGGATCCGGTGTGCCGTTCATCATGGCACGGATCGCATCGATGTTCTCCACGACGACATCCGCCTCCTGGTGAATGGCCTGGAACAGGTAGAGTTCACGCTTGCCCACGACGGAGACCGATTCCTCGTAGATGCAGCTCTCCCAGAGGTCGGATCGCGGCCGTCCCATATCGGAGGCATATTCCTTCAGCTCGGCGGTGCTCGTAATCCCGGTCCCTTTGCGGACAAGGCCCATTCTCGGGTGCTCTTCGATGATGTTCAGGATCTCTTCCCGTGTTGCATCGGCGCCAAGATCCATCTGCACCACGTGCATATGGCAGAAGGTCGTCGGGACGATCATGGCGAGCGTCACGATATCGATATGCGGAAGCACGGTCTGGACATCGGGTCCGTGATGGCTGGGAATGGTCACGGGATTGAGGACAATCGCATCCACCGGCCCTTTTTTAATCCCTCCGGGATCCGATCCGCGGCGCACCATCGTGGCGCGGACCTTGGTCACTCCGAAGGCTTCATCGACCGCTTTGATGATGCGGCAGAGTCCTGTCGTATTGCAGGAAACGACCCGTACAAAATCGCGCCCGAGTGCGGATTCGTAATTGCACGACGAGTTGAACGAAAAACCCGCGACGTCGTGGTCCTCCCCTCCCTGCCAGATCGCTTTGAGATTATAGAGTTCATAGAGCGCCCTGTTTTTTTTGCCCACGCCACCCGGCGTGGCATCAACCACCACATCGGCGTGCTTGAGCATCTCCTCGATATCTCCGGCAACCCGGATGCCCGCATCTTCAAAGGTGTTCCGCTTCGCGATGTCTGCGATGTAGAGAGGATATCCACGCATGTTCGCGATATATGCCTCCGCACTGGGGCGTGTCTTCGAAACACCGACTACTTCCATGTCGGGCTGGGCGTTCACCGCGTCGGCTACACGTTTGCCGATTGTGCCGTATCCGTTAATTGCGACCTTAATCATGTCTCCTCACCAGAAATCCTTTAATACACCTGTCCTGTTGTCGTATAAGATTCAGTAAGAAGAGCATCCTATTTATAGGTATGAATCCGCCAGCAGCAGGTGCGGATACCTGCCGCGGCTCCACGGAAAAAATAATGATGATTTATCACCTCCGGGGGCATATATCTGGTGAATGGACGGGATTTCAGGATATATCCGGATGATGCGGATTCCGGACTGGATAAAATTTTATCTGCTCTTCCCGCTTGCCGGAGCATATTGTGCGGGGGGTTTCTCGTCTGCCCTCCTTGTCACCGGGCTCTCCTTCTTCTGCCTGACCGCGTACGGATTTGTGGTGAATAACTATTATGACGTTGAAATTGACCGGAATCATCAGGGTAAGGCCGCCACGGACACGAATCCGCTTGCAGCCGGACGGGTGAGCCCGCGGGGGACACGGCGGCTGATGCTCCTCCTTCTCCTTGTTCCGGCGTTTCTCGCCATTTCTGCGGGATGGGTCGGATGGATTTTCACGGCCCTGTGTGCCGGAGCCCTCACCCTGTACTCCGCGGAGCCGTTCCGCCTGAAGGATCGTCTTATCGTCGACATTGTGACCCACGGACTGATGTTCGGCGGTCTGCCCGTGCTTGCCGGTTTCGCACTCGCCGGCGGTACCCCCGGAGCATCCGTTTCTCTCGTCGCAGCCCTCATTGCTACGACAGTCTGCATGGAAGCGCTGGTCGCCCACCAGATCAACGATTATGCGGAGGACCTCGGAACCGCACGGACGACCGTGGTCAGTCTCGGCAGGTCAGGCGGGTGGGCGGTTCTGTTTCTGTGCCTGATGCTCTCTGCCGGGGCACTCGGCGTCTGTCTCATTGCCTGCACCCCGCCTGCCCCCGTGCTGGCAGCCCTCGCAGTCTTCCTCGTACTGTATCCTGCATACAGCTGCCGGCATGAACTGGCGACGGATACGCGGCGATCCGGCCGGAGAGTTATCGTCTCCTGCCTCGCGTTTCTTCGGTGAGGGGGATCCTCTTCTCACTATTTTCGGGGAAAGGGACGAAGCACTCATGAGGCTGGAAGGCATACCGGGGAAGTAATGATGGTACAAAAATTCGGGAACACACCTGTGGGATACAGGTGGTGCGCACTGGCAGTGCTGCTCGCCATCTGCCTCGTCACGATATCATCAGCCGGCTCCCCGCCCTCTGATGAATGGTTCCGTATATTTGATTCCACCGAAATCATCCTGTATTCCGTGCAGGCTCCTCCGGGTGGCGGTTACGTGGCCGGAGGCGAAGCGGCACTCGGTGCCGCCGTTGTATTTCTGAATGAAACGGGCTATCCGGATCGTATCGCATACATTCAGGGAGAAATCGTATCAACTGCGTATATCTTTGTCAGGGAAATGCCGGCGGACGGTCTTCTCCTCGTCACGGACCGGCAGGAGATCATCGCTGCCAGCCCGGCCGCAAAGCCACGATGGACGTACGTACCCGGAGAAAACCGGACCATCCGTGCGATTGACACCGCCGACGGCGGAGCAGTCCTTGTGGCCGAGGCCGATCGGAGTGTGCTGATCCGTCTCTCCGGCGAAGGGGAGGAAGAGTGGATTCTTCCGCTCCCTTCCGGTGACGGCGCGGACCGGTATCATGCCCGATCCGTCCGGTCGCTTCCGGGCGGCGGAGCCGTCGTGGGAGGAAGTGTCGCCGCACCGGAAGGAACCTCCGCCTTCCTCCTCGTCGCGGGTGATGACGGCGCTATTGTTCGTGAACAGCAGTATCCGCAGTACGAGGAAATTACAGCCGTTCAGCCTGTATCCGGAGGCGGATATATGGGCGCGGCAACGGGTGCCGACGATGTAACATCGTCCACAGCGGGTGGTGCGGTATTCCTCCTCGTGATTGCACCGGACGGAAGTGTTCGCTCTGAGCGGCCTGTGACGGGATATTTTTCGTCCGTTGTCATCCTCACGCCTCTTTCGGACGGAGGATGCCTGATTGCCGGTCCCGCCCCGGAATCCCCCGGTTCTGCAGGCGGATTCATGATCCTGCGCACGGCAGCGAACGGGAAGACCGAATGGACGCGGATGATTCCGGATGCCGTCGTCACATCGGTGCAGCAGACGCCCGATGGCGGATATATAATCGGAGGGCTCAGGAGGAGTGTGTCTGAGGATGCAGGTGCATCGTTTCTGATAAAAATGGCACCCGAAACGGCTCCGACGCCGGCATCAGCCGGCGAACCCGGTCTGATTACGGGTATGGCGCTCGCGGTTCTGGCGGCAGGGTTCGGGAGGAAGATCCGTCGCTCCTGACAAAAATCCCTCCTCGCCAGCCCCGGTTCCCGTGATTCGGGATTTCACCGGTTTTTCCAGTACTCTTTTGCTTCCTCTTCCATCTTTTCGAGGCGATCGTAGTAATCAGGAAATTCATTGAGGTGAGCGAGAGCAATCTTCCCGGTTGTCATCAGATCATCGTTGGTGACATTGGTGTGCGCGTCCCGAGTGCCGTGTTCGAATTCGACATCCATTCCCACCCTGAAC
Source organism: Methanoculleus sp. SDB (assembly GCA_001412355.1). Taxonomy (NCBI): domain Archaea; kingdom Methanobacteriati; phylum Methanobacteriota; class Methanomicrobia; order Methanomicrobiales; family Methanomicrobiaceae; genus Methanoculleus; species Methanoculleus sp. SDB. The sequence goes on along the minus strand of LKUD01000031.1, from coordinate 31,609 downwards.
TGTTCGACATCGAATTTATCCCAACGGATTCCCAGAGCTTCTCCGATTTTTTTTGCTTCTTCGGTTGATACGCGTTTCTGTTCGGCCATAGCAATCACGACGGTATGACCTCCGTATCGTTCACGACACTATAAAGCCTCGGTTTCCTTCCTGCCGTCTCTTCCGGCAGGCCGGGATTCCGGCCACCAGCAGTTAAATCCGGTGAATGCCGATCTCTCTTGGGAAGTACGGATATGGCATATCTGGATCAGGAAGCGACGGAGAAAGTAATTGCCGTCGATTTCGGGGCAACCCGGCTACGCGTTGCGCTGGTTGCCGCCGGAGGGCGCATCCTCTGCCGGGCGGAGGCGGCCACACCGTCATCGGGACGTTCGGGCGACGTTGTTGCGGACCGCATCAGTGATATGATAGCTTCAATCGTGCCGCCCGATGGGACCGCCTCTTTTCATGCCGTGAGCGTAAGTGCTGCCGGACCGCTTGATACCGTCCGGGGTGAGGTGGTATCTTCGCCGAACATGGCATTTGACAGGATTGCACTCGTACAACCTCTCGCCGGGCGGTGGAGGGTTCCCGTGTACCTGATGAATGACGCCCGTGCCGGTATCGTGGGTGAGCGATGGCTCGGTAATGCGCGCGGGTGCGAGAATGCCGTCTATATCACGATCTCAACGGGCATTGGCGCGGGAGCGATTGTGAACGGCAGGCTGCTTAGCGGATTGCACGGGAATGCAGGCGAGATCGGGCATCTGTATGTCGACTCGCGATATGGCATGCCGTGTGGCTGCGGTCATGAAGGGCACTGGGAGGCGTATGCATCCGGCCGGAGCATCCCCTCGTTTTTCGACCGCTGGTGCAGGGTGGAAGAGTGCCATCCCGAAGGTGGCAGGAATGTGGCAACTGCCGCCGCACTGTTTCAGGCCGTTCGCGAGGGTGACCCGTGTGCCTGTGCATTTGCCGATGAGCTCGGCCGGATTAATGCACGCGGCGTTTCAGGGGTGACGGTTGCGTATGAACCGGAGCGCATTATATTCGACGGGCCTGTTATGCGGGAGAATTCCTCCATCCTCCTCCCCCTTATCGAGCGTTATCGCGACCGGTATCTTCTCTTGCCGTCGCTCCACGTCAGTTCACTCGGTGGCGACGCGCCGTTGCTGGGGGCGGCAGCTTCAGCCTTCGGGCATCCGGATGTGAGGATTTAGGCAGGAAGCTCCGTCTGCACTCCCGAGTGCACCCATCCGGCGGGGGGAGCGGATGCGATTTCGGAGATTTGTGCGTATGATGCGGATCCGGTCAGAACGGCACGGATACCCCCGGCCGGTAGCGCGTAGCGTTCGCCGCTGTCGAGTTCGATGATCACGCCGCGGCCGGATTGCGAAGAGTAAGCGGATCCAGCTTCACCCCCGAGGTGCCCGACCCAGCGCTGTCCGAGATGTTCGATGCGGGCGGTTCCATATCCCCGCAGGATTGCCGAGAGTTCACCCGCCCTGACGGCATAGCGCTTTTCCCTGATGCGGACTTCGGCAATCCGGTGACTATACCCGTGGCAATCCTCTGCGTGCTGCCTGCTGAGGTGAAGGTATCCGGCTTTTACGAGCATCGTCAACACCTTTTCGGTACATCAGGGGTAACGGCAGATGTCCGGTATAATGAGGAGCCGTGCGCGGCGTGAAACTGATGTCTCCCTCCACCACAACGATTATTGCATCCGCACGATGATATCTCGCAGGATTTCCCCTGCATGTGGAACCGGAATGGAACAATGAATCTGCTCAGAATCATGCTGGTTGGCCTCGCCGCCGTTATTGTCCTTGCTGCCTCAGTGGGTGCGTACTGGTACATGGGATCCCTCTCCCATGAGTATGCCTGGGAGGCAACCTTCGATGCCGCCACCACCGTCACCAAAGCAACCATCATTCTGCCCCTTCCCGCCCGCGACGGGATCTCACCGGTTGCCGACGCCATCGCAGACGGAAAGCTTGCCGGCGTTCCTCCCGGATGGGACCTGGCCGTCCTTGAGGACGGGGAGATGCGCATGCTCCGCATCTCGGCCACGGCGATCACTCCCCGTCCGCCTCGCACGCCCGATCCGCTCCCGGAAGGGGATGAAGGCCCAACGGGTCCCCGGAATGCCGGAAATGCAGGAGAATCTCCAATAATTCTTTCGATATCCGTTCCGTCGCCCTCTTCTATCGCCACGCATCACCCGGACGGCACCGAGCCGCTGCTTCTCCCGAAACAAAACCTGACATCCGTGGCCTGTGATGTTCCGCATTCCCCGTCAATGCCGCTCGTATGCTCACGATACGATACCCTGCTCTATTCGCGGTATGATGCCGCCTTCCCAGACGCCCTTACGGTATCGGTCAGCGCCGGGGGGAGGAACGAATGGTGGATTCTCGGCTGGTCGGGGAATGCCTACCATGATACGGTCATCGCCACCCTCGCAGGGGACGGGTGGCAGACGGCACCCGGAAGGCTTGTTGCCGGAGAAGGCCGGTATTCGGTACTCTGACTGCCGCAGTGCCGCGCCGGCTCACCCGTAACAGCACAAGCATCATCACCAGCCCCGTGTATAGGTGATTCTATGAGCGAGGCATCCGAAACCGGCAGCGACACTGCCGCACCCTTCATCGAGGTCGTAAAGGACGGCCCTCTGATTGTGAAGAACTGCAGACACCTGCTGGACACGGAGGGCGATGCCATCGGGACGAAGCCGACGATGGCGCTCTGCCGGTGCGGGAAGTCACGGAAGAAACCATTCTGTGACGGCACCCACCGCGAGGTCGGTTTCTGCGGGGATACGGAGGAAGGCGGCCTGCCGGATCGCATCGATACATACGAAGGGAAACAGGTGACGGTCTATGAAAACCGCCGGGCATGCTGCCACGAAGGCATATGCACCGAATATCTTCCGCTGGTGTTCAGGCCCGGAGAATCGCCGCGCATCAAGCCGGACGAGGGGTATGCCTATGAGGTCGAGCGTGTCGTCCGCAGATGCCCCTCGGGGGCACTCTGGTACGCCCGCGACGGAAAAAGCGGAAAAGACGAGGTGAGGGAACCCGCGATCCGGGTGCAGAAAGATCGCCAGTATGATGTAGTCGGGGGCATCGCACTGGAGAATCCGGGGGGTGAACAGCCAGTCATCCCGGAGCACTACACGCTCTGCCGGTGCGGCCGCTCACACCGAAAGCCGTTCTGTGACGGCACGCACCTGGAGTGCGGATTTTCGGACGAAGAGTAAGACAAATACCACTCTTTCACCGGGTACCTCTCCCGCTCTCTCAGGCGGGGGTTCCTTCCTTTTTTTCACGAACGGGCTGCATGTGCGTCTTGTCCACCCCGCAGACGGGGCACTTCCAGTCATCGGGGAAATCGGCCGGGTATGTTCCCGGGGAGATATGTGTCTCTGCATCCCCGTTTTCGACGATGTACTCGAAGATCGTGCAGACATCACAGACATATCGTGTCATGCGTTTCCTCTCCCGGAACCGGATAAAACAGAAAAAGATTATAAATCCTTTCACACCGGCTGCATGTGGGTTTTATCCGCGGCGCAGACGGGGCATTCCCAGTCATCCGGGAAATCGGCAGGCAGCGTGCCCGCCGGTATGTTAAGGTCGGCATCGCCGTTTTCAACAACATACTCGTAAACGTTGCAGACGTCGCAGAGATATTTCGTCATAAGCATTCCTCCCGGGGAGGGTATTCTATTCCACGGGATTAAATCTTTCAGGCTATCGGATCCCCGTATCGATTGCTATATCCACCCTCACTGTCTCCCCTGCCCGAACCGTCACGTCCCGGGGGACGTCATCGCTCCGGTCGATGCCGGTTCGGGCAATGTCGACGACGTATCTTCCGGGGGGCAGGGCGGTGAGGTATCCCTCTTCGGGATCGATGGACAGCGTCCGGACGACCGTGGTCCCGTCGGGCGCATAAATGGTGACCTTTCGGGCTGCATACGCCGCCTCAACAGTCTCCTGCGGGACGCTGCAGGGCTCGACCGGGCAGAGCGGGCCGATGGTGACCTGTCCTTCGAGCACCCCCTCTCCGGGCCCAACCGTGCACCCGCAGGTCAGGTTCATCCCGTACCAGGTGAAGAAGAGGAGGGATGCGGCGATAATACCGATGCCGATGAAGCGGTTACGGAGAGAGGACGACGGGGCAGGAGAGGTCATATGCCATTCAACCGTTTCCGGCTCCCCGTATAATAATGCTGTCGCCCGGTCCGCCCCAAAAAACCTGCCCCGAAAATGTTCGGGGGAGAGGAGGTCTCCCCGCCGGCATTCAGTAGCTCGGCATCTCCCAGGCAGTCCACCGGACGGAGGCGCGGGCAATCAGGATCCATGCGACCGGGATAAGTAGTATTCCCGCCGCCGCGATCCACGGGTGAACAATCGACGAAAAGATGAGTATCAGGAGTAAGGGCGCGATTGCGGCGATGTAGGTGAAAAACACCCGGGCGTTGTAGAGCATGGCGGATGGATGCAGTCCGGTGAGGCGGACGGTCACCGCAAGGGCGTATGCCGAAACCGAGACAAAGACGAGAACCGCGGGAATGATGAGCTCCCCTTCACCGGTGCCGAAGGCGATGACGAGAAGCACGGCGAGGGAAACGAGGTTGATGACCCCGTAGCTCTGCAATTTGCTCATGAGAACGGTCCGCACGTCAACCGGCAGAAACGCGTACGATGAAAACGACTCGAATTCTGTCAGCCAGTTGTACGTGGTCGACGAGATTACGCCGAGGAGGACGGCAAAGACGATCAGCGGGCTGATCCCCGGAATGAACCGGAAGAGAACGGAGAGAAATACCCAGATGAGTGCGAGCGGCATCAGGAATGAAAAAATCAGCTTGGCAACCCCTCCTTCGCTACGGATGAGGTCGAGCGCATCCTTTGCCACGAACCAGGGATTGGAGAAGAACCGGAACCTGCGGACGAGGCCGGTCAGGGTGTTCGGGAACCGGCGTGCGGCGTCGGGATAGTCGATCGTCGCCCATGCGATGGAACATGCGGCAGGAACAGCGATCAGGGCGAGCGAAGCCAGGAGCATGAGGGAGGAGGGTGCAAGAAGAAATGCATAGGGTGGCAGCAGCACAGCCGGCCCGATGCCCGCAAGAGACGCTAAGCCGATGGCGAAGGCCGCACCCGCGATGAGCGCCCCGGCGATCCGGGGGGAGCGGGCATAGACTGTCGAGAGGAAAAAAACGATTGCAAGCCCCTCGAGGAACGAGAGGGTGAATGTGAGCAGGAGGAGGGGAGGAAGGCTCGGGCTGAGGCCGATGAAGGGAGTTGCCGCGGCGATTCCCAGCACGGCGGGGATCACCCAGAGGAAAAGGTAGAATACCACGTCTTTTATAATAAAAACGGAAAATATCCGGCTTTCAGAGACGGGAAGGCTCCGCGATGAGTAGGCAACAAGGCTGGCCTGCCCGAAACGGCGGTTCATGAACTCCCGCCCCATGATCCCGAAGCTCCCGACCATCACGCCCATCAGCGCGAACAGTGCATGGACGATGAATGCAAGGGTGGCAAGGGGAACGATCCCGGGAATGAGGGGGAGCATCCACGCGGCCATGAAGGTGAATCCCGCGATCATGACCGGAAAGAGCGCAAAACCGAGGTTTCCGGTCATCGTGGAGTGGATCCGCCACTCCTCCTTCAGCATCGCGACGAAGAGTTCACGCATATGCCGGTCCTTTTACCTGTTCGAGGAAGAATCCTTCGAGTTTCCGGTTGTCTGCACGGAGTTGATCGATGGTGCCGTGGTGGAGAACGGATCCTCCGGAGAGGATTGCAAAGGAGGTGCAGATCTCCTCGGCGATGCCGAGAATATGGGTGGAAAAGAAGATCGTGCCGCCATTAAAGACATATTCCTGCAGAAAGTCCTTTACGGTCCGCTGCATGATCGGATCGAGGTTTATGAGGGGTTCGTCGATGAAGGCAAGGGGAGGTTCATGGAGAAATGCCTGTGCCACCATCAGTTTCTGGCGCGTTCCCCGGGAAAGATCCTTGCAGAGCACTTCCTTTTTATCCCGGAACTCCAGTATGTTAAACCACGAATTCGCCCGCTCTTCGATGTCCGTCAGGCCCCGGATTTTCCCTACGAAATGCAGGTACTCCTCCGCAGTAAGAAACGAGGGAGGCGTTTCCTGTTCAGGAATGATGCCGACTTTCGCACGGACATCGAGGGGACGCTCCGCGACATCCATATCCATCACCCGGATGGTCCCTGACGTCGGGTGAATCTGTCCTGTCATCAGTTTGTTCATGGTCGTCTTTCCCGAGCCGTTGGGTCCGAGAAGGCCGAAGAGTTCCCCCCGGGGAATGGTGAGGGTGACGTGATCCACCGCGGTCACATCCCCGAAGGTCCTTGTCAGTCCGTCTGCTTCGATGATGCCGTGCATAAACCACCTACAGATAATCTCTATTGATTATCTATATTGATAAACATTGCCCCCCCCTGTACCACTCTCCGGCGCGGTATGCACCGGTTCGGGAAGTGTCGGGGTGGCAGTGGGAATCGGTACATCGGACGGTGTCGGAAGAGGGGGCGGGGCAGAGGGGGCATACTCCGTGCATCCCACAGATGCAGCGAGGAGAACGAGTACGAAAAAGATACAGGTGGCGATCGTTTGCCTGCGCATAATCGTCCCTCCCGGGCTTTCACGGCGGTGCCGGACCCATAATCGTAGTGCTATCCCCTTCTATTTTAGCATTTCCGGTCCATTCCCCTCCGGCTGACTGCCGGATTCCGCCTCACTCCCCGCCGATATATTCGGACTGAATCCGGATGATATCGCTACTTGTCCCGGCGGCGGCATAGTCGGCGAGTGGTTCCGCATTCACTTCCAGAAACCGCTCACCCCAGCCAAACCGGCGGAGCACCGCCGTCGCCTGTTCGGGTTCACCGAGAATCCAGAGTGCGGCCGCGAATGCTTCGGCTGACGTGAGGCGGAAGGGGCGCCCGAAATTCACCGGGTTTGCGGCGACAAGAAAGGGAAGCGCCCGTCGCACACGGAAACGCCGGACGATACCCGTATCGAGGACCTCCCATGAACAGTCAAGCGCGGTGATCGACGGCACGCCGCGGTCGGCGGGGGAGATCGCCTGCACGGCGGTCGGGTCGAGAATAAGGGAGTACTTAGGGATTTTTACGGGACTCGTAACGACGGTGACCATCCCTGCCCGCTCCAGCTTTTTCACCGTGCATTTTTTCGGGTCGCAGGAGTTGTCGCGAAAGGCAAAGAGCGGTATCATCTAAGACGGTTGAGCGCGAATCTCTCTTCAATGTATGTACTGATGTGCCCCTGCGTACAGGACCCGTCCCTCCGCGCTGAGGGTATTACCCGGCAGGAGGACATAAACGCGTTCGCAGCATGCAGTGAGCGGTGCCGCCGGTTCGGCATCGAGATGGTGCTGATGCCCTGTCCGGAGACCGAGTATCTCGGCAGGGGCAGGAAGCCGGGAAGCTACCGGGACCGCCTCGATACCGAAGCGTTTTCCCGTATACTCGATGAGCAGGAACGCCACGTCAGGGATATAATCGACCGCAGGGGTGCGCCGCTTGCCATCATCGGGGTCGATGCCTCACCTGCCTGCGGGGTGAACCGTACCCACCGCACCCGGATCGCAGAAGAGGGGAGGGGGGCGTTTCTGGCGCGGTTCCCGGAAATCCGGGCACTCGATGTGAAAACCTTTGGGGCATACCGGCTTTATCTTGCAGCGCCGCTGTTTTCCGAAGCGGAGCAGGCGTATAACCGTGAAATTCACACACTACTGACAGCGCACTGCTTTGATGTCTACCTCCCGCAGGAGGTCGGCGACACGAGCCATACCCGGAACCGCGACGAGCACCGTGCCATCTTCGCCCGGCATCTCGAGACACTCCGGGCGGTTGATTATGTGGTGGCGGTCATCGACGGGGCGGACGCTGATTCGGGGACTTCATGGGAGATGGGATACGCGTATGCGCTCGACATACCGGTCGTTTCGCTTCGCACCGATTTCCGGCGGGCCGGTCACGCCGAGCGTGTGAACCTCATGCTTGAGGAATCCTCGGTCGTCGTTGGAAAAAAGGAAGAATTACCTGCCGCCCTGCACTCCCCCCTGCATTAACCAAGTCTCCAGACAGGGGCGTCGTACTGGTTGCCGAGGTTGATGAGCAGGTACGCGGCATCGGGTGTCAGGGTTTTCGGGACTTCGAAGATGATAAACCCGTCCCGCGTTTCGTACTGCCGGAGAATGCCGCCGTAATAATCGTCCGCCGGGAGGCCGAGATCGATGATCGACGGGGAGTCGTTGTCGCGACCGCTCCACGAGGGGTAGAGCGCGCCATCAAAGAAAACGCTGATACTGGCAGGATGTGGGGCACCGATCTCCTTCTTCGTACCGAGATGCTTCACTTTGAGGGATACGAAGAGGAACTGGTTGTTTTCGGCATTCAGTGGTTTTGTCTCCCAGTTCGATCCGGTGTCGGTTGAATGCCACCAGTAGGTGGGGACGGTGAATGCGCGGTAGATGGTAATCTCCCGCTTCTCTTCGTCCGTTCCGTATTGGAAGGAGCTTCCCAGTGCGAGAGCGTCCTCATAGGGGGCGGGAGTCGGTGTGGGAGTGGCCGTTTCTGTGGACACCGGGGGTGCCGGCTCCGTGGTCGGTACGGGCGTAGCGGGCGGTGCAGCCGGGCCGGTGCAGCCGCATACAAGCAGAAGACCCACAATAAGGGCTCCGATGAAATAGGTACGCATGGATAGGTTATATTCCCCGCGATGGAAAAAATGCTCGGTACTGCATTCCTCCCGTTTACGCATGCTCCGGCCCGGCCGCAAGCCTGTACGCCCCGGGAGGGATGAGGATTTCGAACCTCGCACCCTCTCCCTCTTCACCGCTCTCCCGTATCCCGATTCCGGTGATGGCGAGGATTTCCCTGATTAAAAATAACCCGTATCCGGTGACTTTTCCGTATCCTGCGTTAAATATTTTATCTTTATCCTCACGGGATATGCCTTCGCCATCATCATCGTAGAGGAGCAGGTATCCTCTCTCGGTCTCATGACCGGAAATCCGGATCTCCGACAGCCCCGGTCCCCCATGGATCAGGCTGTTATGGGCGAGATTATAAAAGACTCTGAAGAGAAGCGGATCCGCAAAGACCCGGATATCGTCCACATCAACCGAAAGACGGATGGTACTGAGATCGAGACGTGCCATACCTTCGGATATGGCTGACCTGACGGGTGACCACTGCGCACCCATGACACCCAGCTGCTGGTAATCACGGGTGAAAAGAATCTGTTCGTGGATTGTCCGTGCAGCTCTCTCCATTTTTTCAAAGTAGTGCCGGACGCCCTCATCGGTGATGTCGGACCGCGAGAGTTCGATATAGCCGAGAAGCGCGGTGAGCTGGTTAAGGATGTCGTGGCGGGTGATGTTGTTGAGGAGATTGAGTTTTTTGTTCGCTTCGGAAATGGCGTCCCGGGATTTCTTGATCGCGGTGATATCCATGATGAATCCTTCAAGTGCACGAAGTTCGCCGTCTTTCCCGTATACGCCCCGTCCGAGTTCTCTCACCCATTTTTCCTTACCTGAGTGGGTTATAATCCGGTAATTCATGGCGAATGGCGCTCTCTCTGCAATCCCATCCCGGATGGTCTTCCAGACATCCGGGATATCCTCAGGGTGAATGAGGTCTTCAAATGCGACCCGGCCGCTGCCTGTCAGCTCTTCAGGCTCATACCCCGTAAGATCGCGTGCGCCATCGCTGACAAATGTCATTGTCCATTGAGAGTCATTCGCGCCCCTGTATACCATGCCCGGCAGATTGCTCATAAGTGTGGAGAGCATCCGCTGACTCTCCCGCAACGCCTCTTCGGCATTTTTCAGCTCGGTGATATCCTGTCCGATCAGCTGGTATTCGGATATCCGGTCTGTCTGCGAAAAAATCGCCCTGACCGCCCACCGCTGCCAGCGCACGGCGCCGTCATGATGAATAACCCTGAATTCCACATCGGTGGCAGGCGCATCCGGCGTCACCGCCGTGAGCGCCTCCTGAAACAGGGGCAGGTCATCGGACAGGAGCGTCTGGGTAAATTTCCGGCCGACGATTGATGATGCGGGAACATCCACATACGCGGAAAAGATATCGTTGACAAAGGTAACCACACCGTCAGGGCGGTATCGGCAGATGAACTCCATCTGGTCGTTGACGATACCCCGATACCGTGCCTCGCTCTCCTGCAGGGTCTCCTGGATCTGCTCAATCGTTGCCAGCATCCGGTTTATAGCCTCCCCGAGATGTGAGAGCTCATCATCTCCCGCGCTTTCGACACGGCGGCTCACATCCCCGTCCGTACCGATAGCGGATACGTGTGTTGCAAGCAGACTGAGGCGCGAGAGGAGGCTCCGGTCGATGACCAGTACTGTGAGAATGCCCGAGATCAGGCCGAAGAGAAGGAGAATGAAGATAAAGCTCGCCAGGGTGTTCTTTCCCTGATTATAAATATCCCGCGGTTCCTCGATACTGATAACAAATGCCTCATTTCCGAGAATATCCTCAAACGGGGTAAATCCAGTGGAAAACCATTCGTTCCGTGGTTCGACGGACTTCGTGAATTTCCGATCGTTTTGTGCGGAGATGGAAACGGGAAGACCGATGGCATCGGAAAGTGCGGTGATGCGGGTATCGTCAAGGTAGGCACCCATGATAAAAAATCCGTTCGGGGGGCCGGATTGATCGCTTGTGAGTACGGGACGTGAGGTGATCAGCATCGGCCCTTCGGGCAGACTGATGATCCCGGCAGCGTACGTCCGGGACAATGGATCGTGATAGAGCGGACTGTCATAATCCAGATACACACGGAGATTTTCCGGCACCGGTACAAAGGACTGGAGCCCCGGATCATAGGCGCCTTCATAGATGATGTGCATATGGGAATCGCTGACGAGTATCACGTTGATTCCGAGATTTTCATAGGTTTCCGCAACAAAGTTCACCGCGACATAGTCAGCCTTATCACCGCTTACATAGGCATACGTATCGTCCCATGATGCATAATCCCCGCAAATCCGGTTGATATCTTCAATCTGAATGTCCATCAGGTTTCGAACCCGTGCAAGGTCCTTGTTGATCTGTTCTTCTTCAAGTTGCGTATAACTGGTAAGAAAGAGTGTTGAGGAGAGGATAAGAGTGATAACTATGATGATAATCAGCGTGATGTTGAATGAAATGAGAGTTTTTGTTCTAAGGTCCATAATCGGGTCGCCCGGGTAAAAGGGTGAATGAAACGTTTTCGTCTCGTCCGGAAAAAGACGGTGGGTTCTGGATAAGCGTATACCAATCTATGCCGTAACTCCTAATAAAAGAGTGTTATTCTTTCTGCGGGGGGTGCTCAATCGTCTTATTCGGCCTTTTTCAGGGTGAAACGGATCGAAGCGCCCTGCCCGGCATGGCCCGGAACCCGATCATGCACGGAGATGGTGCCGCCGTATCGCTCGACAAGGGTTCTGACGATATACAGGCCGAGGCCTTTCCCGGCGGCCTTCTTTGTTCCGCGCTGGAACCGGTCGAAGATCACGTTCTTCAAGGTGTCGGGGATACCCTGTCCGGTATCTTCCACCGTGATCTCGTAGCCCGGCTGCCGCTCTTCAACCCTGATAAAGACTTCAACGTCCTCACCTCCGAATTTTACACTGTTTCCGATGAGGTTGTAGAAGATCTCGCTGATGAGATCGTCGGCGCATACGAGAAAACTCGACGGAGAATAGTGGATCGTCGTCTTCGGGAACCGGGTGATCTCTTTTTTGATGATTGCATCGAGATCCATGGGTTTGAGCACCGGGGCCTCTTCGTGCAGGCGACGAATGGTCGAGACGTGGTCGGTGATCTCAACAGTCCTCCTGATGCTGTCCATAAGCTTTTCTGAGAATTCCAGCGGTTCTCCGTGCACCATCTCCCTGAGCATATCGGCATACATGATCGAAACGGTTGTCGCATTTTTGATGTCATGCGCCATGATATCGAGGTAGAGGTTTGCTTTCTCGATGGAGTCCTCCAGTCTCTCCTGCAGGAAACCGCGTGTAATCGCGGCACCGAATTCTCTTCCCACAGCATCGAGCGCCTGCTTTTCATAGGCTGCAAACGGGTGATCATCCCGGAGCAGAAGGGCCATGACGCCCACGGGAGCTGCCGTGCCGCCCACGAGGGGTATCCATGCGCATCGCGGGTGTCCCTCGCCGGCCGCTGCCTCGTAGACCGGTGTGCCTGCGAGAACCGGAGCAATCGCGGGCGTCAGAGCGTCTATCTTCGCCGGGAATTCGGGTTTCGGGCCCTGTCGTTCAATCAGGAACCGTTGACCCTCGTGTTTCTCAGGATAGAGGAGGTAGACCGCACCGGCCTTAACCGAGAGGAACTTCATGGTACTCCGGAGTGTCTCCCCGATAATATCCTCAAGACTGCTGACCGAAGCAGCCGCGCCCACAATTCCGTTGATCAGGGTCAGCTGGGTATTGAACTGTTTCACCTTCTGATCCTTCATCTTCCGCAGGATCATAAGCCCGAGTGAGTCGGCGGCGGTTTTGAGTGCCTCGATCTCAGTCCGGGTCCAGGAGCGGGCAGTCTGGCAGTCCTCGAAACCGATATATCCGAAACAGCCTTCCCCGGTACGAACCGGGATGATGGCAAATGATTTTACGTGGCGTTCTGAAAAGATACTCCGTATACGGGACGGCAAATCTGCCGTGATCCCGGTGATCACATGCCCAAGAGCGAGGGCTGCGGACCATGCCTCCATCCCGCCGGCCTTCCACGGCACATCATTATCCCCTGGTGCAATGCCCGGAGATAAATCGGGTGTATGCCACTCGAAGAGGCGCATGCCGTTCTCATCCTCATGGCACACCTCGAAAAGATAGACGCGGTGTACGCCCGCGCCTTTTCCGAGCGTACTGAGCACGCCGGTAATATCATCCTCCCAGCCCGCCGACCGCAGCAGGCTGCCCGATGCGTTCATTACCGATTCACAGAGTGTGTCGTGACGCCTCAGCCCCTCGTCCGTCTGGAGACTTTCCAGCACGTTGATGAACATGTCTCCCGTCATCCTGAGCAGGTGCTGGTTGTGGGTGAGCAGCGGAAGATCGCCCGCGGGCATGTCAAGGCAGAGGAAACCCCCCAGTGTCCTTCCGTGGAGCGGTACGGCGTGGCTCTGGAGGGTTCCGTTCATGCTTACGGTTTTAAGAACACGTCCCCCCGCACCGGTCTCCGGCTGCCGGGGAAACGGAAAGACAGTCACTCCTGACAATCCCTCACCCGGGGATGCGGCGCGGGCATCCCATTCGTACTCGAATGTTCTGCCGCTGCCGTCTTCGCGCATCAGGAAGAGGTGGCACCGGGATACTCCGGTTCCCTCACCAAGACGCCTGAGCGCTTTCCTGATCGTATCTTCGATTGCAGTGAGCGGAGTTGCGACGAGCATCGCGGATATCTCCGCTACCAGGGCCTGGAGAACTTTCTGGTGTTTTTCGGCCCTCCTGAGGCTGACCGGGACGGTGATATCCTTGAAGATATCGATCCTTCCGCTGGCCTGCGTGCCATTCCGGACGATCACGCTGGAAAAATCAAACCAGCGCCGTTCGGCCCCGTCCTCGTGTGTATGGCAGATGCGGTGCCTCACTGTTTCGGCCCGCGCACCGGCGTTTTCGATTTCCGCGGCGAAGGCGCTCCCGTCATGGAGAAGAGGGGCGATGATGGTAGTGAAAAATATGCCATTTTCCATCCCGGCAACGGTGTCACGGGATGTGCGGGTCCATTCTTCCATGGCCTGGTTGATCCACCGGATCTTCCCTTCACCGTCACTGATACAGATGGGCATCTCTACGGTATCGTAGGCTGCGAAAAAAAGAGGAATGTCACGATATTCAATGTGCGATGGGGGGGTGACCACGGAAACGTCTCCTGGGTTGATAGTAACGGAGTACTTCGAGAATTATATATATGAGGTTTGTCTTGTGATATTTCAGCGTTAACGCATTCTGTCCACTCCATTGTTAATTTAAGCTGAAATTCAGAGTGTTAACGGCTGGAGATTATGGTTATTGTTAATCAGTATCGCTCACCGCCCCGGCCACACATTCACTTTTGTTCCAGTAGAGGGATACGCGCGTCCCGGAGGTACGGGTCATGGGTACGAAGAAATGTGCGGGGCATGTTTATTCCGGGCGCATACGCGTTCGCCCTGCCCGGGAGTCTGTGTGTGCTGTTGAGAGGAGTATTACATGCTGGTGTGTAATGCGGAGGTGATCGGCGGCATAATGGAGATGCCCTGTGTCATGATGGAATCGTTTCGGTCAGAGCCCGTTTCCCCGGTCGGGCTCTTTTCGAAACAGGGGGTTAGTATTGAGGCGAACGCGTTTATGATAAATCACCAGAACCGTGATTCTGGTTATTCATATGTTGTGGAAAAAAATATTTAAAAGTTTTGTTCAATGCCATGCATTAAATCATGCAATATGGCGTGCGACAACGAAAGCCATAAATCCCGATATGCGGTATGTTGTATGGGAGCAATGCCTATTTCGGAAGAGAATTCCCGGATAATTGATATTTTAAAGGATAATCCCCGTGGGATGTCCGTCACGGACATTGCTCGCGACCTGCAGATCAACCGGAATACGGTCTCGCGGTACCTTGACATGCTTCTCATCTCCGGGCAGGCTGAGATGAAAACCTACGGCAAGGCGAAGGTGTTTTTCCCGTCCCAGCGTGTCCCGATCTCTGCGATGCTGAATTTCTCCTCAGATTTTGTCGTGGTTCTCGACCGCGATTTCATTGTTGTGCAGGTGAACGATGCGCTCTGCACATTCACCGGAGCATCGCGGGAGGAGATAATCGGGCGCGAAGTGCGTGACTCGCACCTTGCCGCATTCGACCACCCCCTTATCCGGGCGAAACTCCGTGAGGCGATGGGGGGCGCGGAGGTGCTCGAGGAACTGCGTATCCTCAGGGTCGGCGAGGAGCGTTTTTTCCGGTTTAAGATCATCCCGACGGTTTTTTATGACGGAAGTCCGGGAGTGACCGTCATCCTGGAGGATATAACAGACCAGAAGCAGGCCGAGGAGACGCTGCGTGAACGGGAAATTACCTACCGTACGCTTGT
Source organism: Methanoculleus sp. SDB (assembly GCA_001412355.1). Classification (NCBI taxonomy): domain Archaea; kingdom Methanobacteriati; phylum Methanobacteriota; class Methanomicrobia; order Methanomicrobiales; family Methanomicrobiaceae; genus Methanoculleus; species Methanoculleus sp. SDB. Next base: position 16,458 of record LKUD01000031.1, on the reverse strand, counting down.
AGAAGAGATCAATGATGTCATTCTCAATATCGACGAGCACGGCAGCATCACATTTGTCAGCCCCCGTATTTCCGATGTGCTCGGATATCTGCCCGGTGAGATGACGGGCTCCCCCTTCTCCGCATACATGGAGCCTGGCGAAGTGCCGGAGATTATCTCGCCGGTTCCCCCCCGTTCCTTCTCATGTGTCGAGTGTACGATGCGGGCTCAGGACGGAAGGCCGGTGGTCCTTGAGGCGAGCGGCAGGCCGATGTACGACGAAATCGGAGAATTCTCCGGATATCGTCTTGTATGCCGCGACGTGACGGAACGCAATGCCGCAGTGAAGCGCATCTCCCAGTGGAAATCCTTCCTCCACTCCATTGTCCAGAATATGCCGGGCATCGTCATGGTTCGCGAACTTGAGGGCGAGGCCTTTGTATTCTGCAACACGGCGGCCGAGAAACTCTTTCGAATGACCGCAACCGACATCTCAGGACTGCATGCGGAAGATCTTTTCGGCCCGGATACGGGGGCCCGGATACGGGAGGCGGACCGGCAGGCACTGGATACGCTGTCCCCGGTGGAGATTGAGGAGATACGGGTGAAGACGGGGGATGATGGCGACCGTTTCCTGCACATGCGCATCATCCCGATCAGGAACGCACGCGGACGCCCGAAATATCTTCTCATCATTGCCGGTGATATCAGCGATCAGCGCCATTCCATGGCACTTGTCCGGGCTCAGCGGGATCTTGCCATCACGCTCGGTTCTGCCGGATGTTTTGCGGAGGCGGTGTCTTCCTGCCTTGCCGCTCTCCTTGATGTCCCGGAGATTGACACAGCGGTGATGATGGCGGATCCGGGATCCGGAAAGGAACCCGTATTCAGTGGCACCGGGGGTATCACTGCCGTCCAGTGCCGCGAGATAACCGCGCACTGCCTCCGGGCGGCAGAGCATGCGAACCGCCCCCCGGGAATCCCTCTCCCTCTCCCGGTCTGGCTGGAGATCGACCGTGAGGTGCCGGGCCTGAAAGCGGTTGCCTGCATCCCTGTAATCGATGATGGCGTGATGACAGCGTGCATGATTGCGGCGTCGAAGACCTGTGAAGCGTTTCCGGCCTGGAGCATGCACGCACTCGAATCCGTGGCGACACAGGCGGGCAATGTCATCGCACGTCTTCGGGTTCAGGAATCGCTGCGTCTGGAGCGGGACAGGGCACAGGGATACCTCGACACGGCCGGAGTGATGGTGGCGGTTATTGCCGCGGACGGGCGGGTTGAGCGTATGAACCGCAGGGGATGCGCACTCCTCGGCTATTCCGAAAATGAATTGATCGGCAGGGACTGGTTCGGGATGCTGGTCCCTCATCGCATTCGTGACCGCCAGCGGGCACACTTCACGGAGCTTATGGCAGGGGCGGCCGCTCCGCCCGCCTATTCCATGAGCCCCGTACTTGCACGCGACGGGAGTGAAGTAACCCTCTTCTGGCATACGACCCTCCTCAAAGAGCCGGATGGCTCCATAACGGGGATGGTCTCATCGGCAGACGAGATGGCAGGAGGGGATGCGGGCACGTACGAGGCCAGCTGACCGTGTTTTCCGGATATTCAGAGCCCTTTTTGCCGCGTATAGTGTTCGGTCTCCGCTGCGACTTCAAGTCTGCCGTCCCGGAGCACCGATACCGCGCCGTGCCCCCCGCAGATCAGGCATGAACGTCCTTCCGCTCGCAACCGTTGATTCGCTTCCTCTGCAAGATCCAGCAGGGCACGGCGCTCCGTGCGGGCCAGGTCACTGTCGACATTGACCGAGGTCACCAGAAAATCTGCAAGGGAATTATATTTCCGGCGTTCTCCGGTCAGGCTGGCAAAGTTCATCAGGCTGTCTCCCGTAAAGAGGATGCCCTGACGGTGGCAGTACATAAATATCTGTCCGTAGAGGTGCCCGCCGGGACTTTCAAGAATCTCGAATTCAAGATCGCCGATGCCGATGGTGTCGATGATGTGAAACACTCCCCGGGTTCCCTGCGATTCGACCGGCAGAAGCTCGACCTTCTGCGGAGGTGCAAAACGGGAAAAGAGCCCGATCATCGTCGTGTAGACCTCTTCGAGAACGGAGTTCTCGCTCCGTGAGCCATAGGCACGGTTTGCCCGCCTGATGATTTCGAGAGTTCCCGGATGCATCAGCGCGGGTATGCCGAAAAGGCCGCCGGCACCGCAGTGGTCCGCATCTGCGTGTGTAATAATGAGACGGCTGGTCTTTTCCCGGTCGCCAAGCCCGAACTCCCGGAGCATGAGATCGACATCGGCATAGTAAATGCCATATCCGGTGTCGACCATCACCCGGTCTTCCGGCGTGTCGATGATGTAGATACTGCCTCCGCACGGGAGCTGGAAACAGGTGATCGTACAGTCCGGTGCGACGTGTATCTGCTGCACATCCGCATAAAATCCGTCTCCGGTCGTGCGGTTCAGCGTTTCGCCCGTCGTGAGAATATTTTCGAATACCTGTACCGGATTTTCACCCCGGCCGGTCAGCTCCTGGACGATATGATTGATGTTATGGAGGAAGGAGAGCAGGAACGGCTCGTCCGGGCTTTCCATGAGTGGCCGGAGTTTCTGGGCAAACCTGACATAAAATACCGTGTTGTCGAGCTTTTCACCGGTCGTGTCGTATTCGAGGATCTCAAGAGGGTACTGCGATTTCAGCCGGTCGAGGAGATCACGTGCGGCCTCGCTCTCCTCGACATTCAGGCTTACGGTCACGCGGTCGGGATGACTGCCCCTCTCGTCAAAGTCAATAGAGGAGATATTTGCCCCGGCCTGTGTCGTATAGGTGAGAAAATCGTCGAGTGCCCCCGGACGGTGGGGAAGGCTGACCAGAAATTTCAGGAAGCTGAGGGTTTCGAGGGATGTCTGGAGATAGCCGATGTCCGAAAGTTCCGAGAGTATCCGTTCGTAATCGGCTTTTAAAGCCGTCAGCTCGAAGAAGACGGTTCGCGGATCAATCCGCCTGTCGTAGTGAATCCGGTTGATGTTGCCGCAAAACTCCGTGATGATATCCGCGGCACGGTGCAATGCACCCGGCCGGTCAGGCATCCGGGCTACAAATGAATAGCGTTTCATCCGGACTCCACGGTTTCCGAATCGCCTCCCGCTGCGAGGAGGTACATCGCCCATCCGACATGCTCCCGCCCGTAGCCGAGATACTCTTCCTGAATACGGTCCAGATACTCCCTGACTGACTCCCGGCGCGGATCGGCGGGATGGTCGTTCAGCCATCTGCGGCATGCCTGCCATATCGCCGATTCGTACCGGTCCCAGTCATCCTCTCCCGACCGTACAACTCCCGCGAGCGTGCATCTCTCCGCCCTCGTCAGGCAGAGGAACTCGTATTCGGTGAGTATATCGGGCCATTCACGTGCGAATTCGGGGGAGACACGCTCGTTTCTCCAGTACCTGTCCCCGATGAGGATCCACCCGTCCGTATGCACCATCTTCCTGAGTGCCGCAATGGCCGACTCTATGCCTCCCCAGATAAACGACGCACCGAGGCAGACGGCACAGTCAAACGTCTGGTCCGGAATATACCCGGCGGCATCCCCGCAGAGGATCCTGACCCGGTGCGCAAGCCCCTGCTTCCACAGGTTCTGTTCCGCCTGCCGGCAGAATTTTTCCCGCAGATCGATTCCTGTTCCGGAAATGCCGTACTCTTTGGCAAGCAGGGCCAGCACGGTTCCGGTTCCGCATCCCACATCGATCACGCGGTCCCCCGGAGACAGGCCGGCAGGTGCCAGTGCTTCGCAGATTCCCGGCCCGCTCGTCGGATTCATGATCGCAAGCGATCCCTGTGCGATACCTTCCAGTTCCCAGTATTCCATAGTCCCTGAACACTCCCTCTCCGCAAAATAGCGGGGCGCTTCGGTCGGTTTTCATATCTATCGGATGCAAACCGGGTTAAGTCTTATTCCGCTCCCGGGTACTTCCGCCCCCGCCGCAAGAGTAATGGAGCGCGGGTGTGTTCTGTACTGCGAACTCCCCGGAGATGAACGATTGTATGTAAAAGACTGCCGTAACGGCCCCTATGCACGGGTGATGGACCGCTCATTGCTTGCCGAGATCCTGCATCCCGACCGGGAGGGGGAACCGGAGCTGAACTGCAGTATCGCACGGGCACGCGTTCCTGCAGGAGAAGCGACCCTGCCTCACCGCCTCACTGCTTCGGCCGAAGTGTACTATATTCTCGCCGGGGAGGGAACGATGTATATCGGAGACGAAACTGCCCGGGTCTATCCGGACACGCTCGTGTACATTCCGCCCGGTGCCGTCCAGCATATCAGGAACACCGGTGCATCAGACCTCATATTCCTCTGTATCGTCGATCCCCGGTGGCGGTCTGCCGACGAGGAGCTTGTCCCGCTCCCATGAGGAAAGCCTTGTGCGGGAATTACTCCGTTGGAGCATTTCCGCATCCGGATTTGGTGTACCGGACGCCTGAACGCATTACCGGCGGATAAAAAATGGAATATTATTATATTCTGAATTCCAATCATATATACGATGAAAAAAACGATCGGGAAAATTCTTGGGGTTATTTTATTTTTTATTGTAATTCTGCTACCCTTTGACCCTGCAGTATTTCCCGTCCCGGCCCAGTATGTGGCCGCGGCAACGACGCTGATGGTGGTCTGGTGGGTGACCGAGGCGATCCCGATCCAGGCCACCGCCCTCATTCCGATTGTCCTCTTCCCGTTGCTCGGGGTTCTGAGTCCCGGGGAAGCGGCGGCTCCCTACGCTGACAAGACGATCTTTCTCTTTATGGGCGGGTTTATTATCGCGATGTCAATGCAGCGGTGGGGACTGCATAAACGCATCGCTCTTCACATTATCAGGACGATGGGCACGAGCCCCCGGCGCCTTGTGCTCGGGTTCATGGTCGCCACCGCGTTTCTTTCGATGTGGATTTCAAACACCGCGACAGCGATGATGATGATCCCCATCGCCATCGCCATAATCGCCACGATCCTTCCCGATGCGCAGGTGGCGCTTGAAGATATGACCGAGGAACAGCGTGACTTTTCCGAGTGCCTCGTCATCTCGATTGCCCATGCGGCGACAATCGGCGGGATTGCCACCATAATCGGGACTCCGCCGAACGGCATATTCATTGCCCAGCTCGAGACGCTCTTTCCCGGCGCTCCCTCTATCGACTTCTTCACGTGGATGAAGTTCGGGCTTCCTCTGGCATGCGTCTTCATCCCGTTCTCGTGGGCATGGCTCGTGTACGGGCCGTACCGCCATATGCCCCGGATGATTGCCCATGGCAAGGAGATCATCGACGAACGGCTCCGGGAACTGGGGTCGATGGGCCGGGGCGAGAAATGGACGCTCTTTGTCTTTGTTTTCACCGCCTTTGCCTGGATATTCCGGACGGAAAAGGTGATAGGCGATTTGGTCATTCCGGGCCTCAATACGGTCTTCCCCGGCATTCATGACTCGACGATTGCAATCTTCGGAGCGATTCTTCTCTTCCTCCTGCCCGTCGACCGGAGTGCGGGCATCTATACGATGAACTGGGAATGGGCGAAGAAGATACCGTGGGGCATTCTGATCCTCTTTGGCGGTGGCATCTGCCTCTCGACGGCATTCATCAAGAGTGGTCTCGCAAATGTTATCGTGGGATATTTCTCCGCGTTTCACGCTCTCCCCATTATCATCGTCATCATCATTATCGGCCTTCTGATATCACTTCTCACGGAGGTGACCTCGAATACGGCGATGGCTTCGGTGATGATGCCGATCATGGCCGTGACCGCCGTATCGATGGCCATCCACCCGTTTATGCTCATGATAACCGCCGCCATTGCCACGTCAATGGCATTCATGCTGCCGGTGGCGACACCACCGAATGCCGTGGCCTACGGGAGCGGATATATCAGCATGCATGACATGATTCGCTCGGGTTGGGTCATCAATCTTATCGGGGTGGCACTCCTGACCGTATTCATGTTCACCATTATCATGTGGGCGCTCGGTTTTACCCCCGACCTTCCGGCTTGGGCGGTCTCCCCCATTGCCACTCCCTGATTTTTCATTTCGGCCGGTGGGAGAGTATATTATCATGCTCGAGTGCATAGTACCGGTATATGGTACGGGAACGGATCATTTCGGGTGATCTTGATACGGGCAGCGGAGTTGACGGCCGTAAAAAGAAGGCGGTCAGATCGCGGCAGGATACATCCGGTGAGCCGGAGGAGACGGGGAAAAAAAAGGATTTCCGGAAGCCCTCTTTTAAAATAGACAGCGATGCCGATATTTTTGATTCAGGGAAACCCTGAGTCGTCCGCACGACGGAGAATCCGGATGCCGGAGGGTGAGGAGATGACGATCTCCCTTGTGCCGCGGTATGTCTGCACGGTACCGGCGACCTCAATCATGTCCCCTTCTGCTGCCGTAACCGCTGATGCGACACTCTCAGGGACGAATATCTCCGTCTCTCCGAGGGTGAAGAGGAGGTGGCCGCCGGTCGTGGTCGTGCGGAGCCCCCCAACGGTACCGGTGAGGGTTACATAATCACCTTCCGCCGAGGATACCGTGTACGGCGCGGCAAAACTCTCCGGACCGACCGCCTGAACAGACAGGTGTATCAGCAGTAGCGCGGCTACGGTGCCTGCGAGGAGTAAAGCGGCTGTTCGCTCCCGGGGATCGAGCATGGAATAACATTCACCCGAATATTATATTAGTCGATAGGTTTTTAACTTAACAGTGTTAACATATTAGGTATGCCTGAGGCAAGGCTTCCGCCGTCATCCCAGACAATTCTGATACTCCTTGCAGAAGGAGGAGAGATGACGCACAAGGATCTCGTAACGCAAAGCCGTCTTGCACCGCGTACGGTGCGCTACGCGCTTAAGAAACTCAAGGAACACAAACTCATCATCGAGAAGTTCAACTTCAGGGATGCACGACAGATTATATATCAGTTCAAGCCCGATACCTGTATGGCGACAACATGAGTACTGTGCCGTGCGACATCATGGTCTGCGATTCCCTCGCAAGAAATCTCCTGCCGCGAATGCGTGCTGAGATGGTGTACCGTCTGGTCAATGACCAGGGAATCAGCCAGAGCGAGGTTGCAAAGCGACTCGGTGTGAGCAGAGCGGCTATCTCACAATACATGAGCAGAAAACGGGGCGGGGGACCCGGAGATCTCTCCCCGGATCTGAATGACATGGTAAATCTCTGGGCAGACGCAGTAATGCGTGACGATGTCACGATTACGCTCTGTGATGTCTGCAGGTGCGCGAGAAATTGCAGATGGACCTTCGATTAACACCGTTTCTTCCTTCTTTGTGACGGGGCACGGGAAGCTTCGACACAGCCAAACGCTCTCTTTTCGTATTTTTGGGGTTACATCCCCATCGGGATTCGGGTGGATCAGAGCCGGTGCCGCCGGTATCCGAGCACTGCGAGCACCGCAACAATCCCTGCTGCGGCCGCCCATTTGGTCCAGTCGACGCCTTTCCCCGTTGCCGGGGCCGAAGCCGTCCAGTCTTCCTCAAAGACGGCAGTAAAGTAGGCGCCGACGCCCGGATGATCGACGATAACGCCAGCCTCGCGGTTGAAGCACGGTGAATTTTCGTTCCAGTTGATGCTTGAGACCAGCACCCGTTCGCCGTCAACAATGACGCCCTTGGTGTGTATCTTTTCGAGGCCGAGCGCCTCCAGCCCGGCGCAGCGTGCCTCGAGTAAAAGCCCTTCCTCACGTGCGAGCGCATTGATCGCCGCTACGCATTCGTCGTTGTCATTGTTGCCGTCGGTGTTGAACCAGGAGGAATCAAGGAGCACCCGAACCCTGACGCCCCTGCGGGCAGCATCGATCGCCGCCGCAAGATACGGATTCTCTCCGGATTCCGGCCAGGGGGTGATGTACGCCTGCTCGATATCGAGCGTCCGGGTGGCACTGTCGATCAGTCCGGGGATTAAGCGGCTTGTGTCCGGGGATATGACCGGCGTGACAACGGTGCCGGAGAATGAAGCGGGAGAGTGTCCCGCGGTGTATGCACCTCCTCCCGTGTCACCGGGTGCCATATCCCGCGGAACGAAGGGTGTTATGTCGTTTCCTTCGGCATCCTCGTGCCAGACCGTTTCAAAATACCGCGCTACTCCCGGATCCTCGATATACACTCCCCATCCACGGTTTCCGGAGATACCGTCACCGGGAAATCCGCCGGGCTTGAAGTTCTCGCTCGTGAGAAGCACCGAATCACCGTCGGTGAGCAGGTACTTCGCGTGGGTGTAACGGTACCGGGCGTGTGCCGTGTCGGTCGTTCCCATCTGCAGGACGGTCGCCCCGCTCCGGATGAGTTCTGCAGCCGCCGCACTTTCCCCGTCTGGTATTCCCCCGACCGGCCCCCCTTCAAGAAGGACGGCAACTGTGATGCCCGATGAGGCGCATGACGCAAGGCGTCCGGCAATGAACGGATCGGTCATTTCGTAGACGTTCGCATATATATACCGGTCGGCGTCTTCAATCGCCTGCTCCAGGACGGTTCGTGCGCAGTCAGGGGAGACGAATGCAGTGAGTGACACGTCATGGTACGTGGCAGGCGAGAGGCGTGACTGCCCGATAAAGAACGGCCGGCAGTCCCAGATACCCTCCTCACAGACATGCACCTGTCCTTCGCGGGGCCGGACATCCGCCGGCCATGCGACGGTCTGCACCACAACACCATTTTCGGAAAGGACGAGCTCGTCCTGACTGTTTGCGAGCCGCATATCGCCGGTCCTGATTACGTCCGGAACTCCCGCAACGGTATCGTAGATCTCGTAGTCGGGAAGGATCCCGTGCGTTCTCCGGTATGCGGTCGCATACCGGGCGATAGTGAGCTGCCCGGATATCCGTGATCCCGCAGGAAACCGGATACTGCCTTCCCCGTCGCTTACGAGAATCCCGGCAAGGCTCCCGGCTCCCTCAAGAACCAGAAATTCGTCCTGTTCTCCCGTCTGCCATGTGTCGGGGCAGAATTCGGTGATCATAACGGCGCCCGCGGCGGGGCAGAGCACACAGAGGAGCAGGAGCACGGGCAGCAGGCGCATAATGAACAGGATTATGTGGTAGACTGCATAATAATCTGCCTGATTCATGAACTCTCGAACGAGAGCGCCTCTCGTGGTAAAGATCGGGGGGAGCCTCTCCGACCGGTTCCCGTCGCTCGTTCCCCTTCTTATCGGGAGCGGGCGCGATTTACTGCTTGTTCCCGGTGGCGGGCGGTTTGCAGACGCGGTACGGGAGACGGAGCTGGATGACGATGCCTCTCACTGGATGGCCGTTGCGGCGATGGAGCAGACGGGGTGGTCCCTTGTCTCGCACGGTGTCCCTCCCGTATCACGCCTCAGGCTGCCGAAGGGGACGGAGGTATTTCTTCCGTACTGTGCCTTGCGGGACGCCGATGCGCTGCCGCACAGCTGGGATGTCACATCGGACACGATAGCGGCCTGGGTTGCCCGTTTCCTCGGGTGTGATCTGCTGATCCTCAAGTCAGTCGACGGCCTGCATGCAGCATCACGGCTCCTCACCCGCATCGAGGCGCCCGTCCCCTGCAGTGAGGTGGATGCCGGATTCCTGCCCTACGTGCTCGGGCACGGAATTAGGACCACGATAATCAACGGCAGGATTGAGGAAAGAGTCCGTGCGGCACTTGCCGGGGTCCCCGTCACGGGCACGGTGGTTCATCCACACATTTAATAGGCGTGATGGAGACATTATAAGATACTTCCTCTGGAGAAAATACCATGACATTTAAGAAATGTACCTCCTGTAACGCTCCCCTCGCCGATGAAGGCTGGACCGACTTTATATGTCCGGGGTGTGGAGAAATGATCTACCGTTGTTACCGGTGCAGGCAGCAGAGCCTCCCGTACGTCTGCAAGAAATGCGACTTCAGGGGGCCATAATAGTGGGTGATGTAGTAATTATTTTAAAAATCATGCCCGAATCACCCGAGATTGATCTTGAAGCGCTGAAAGCGGCGATCCGGGATACCGTCCCGGTTCAGGATCTTGTCGTGGAGCCTATCGGCTTCGGGCTTTCAGCACTCAAGGTGGCTGTCGTCGTACCGGACAGCGAAGGCGCCCCCGACAGGGTCGAGGAATCGCTTCGCGAACTTCAGGGTGTCGGCAGTGCGGAGATCGTATCGCTGACACTTACCTGAAATATCATTCATTTTTGGTGCGCAACCGCTCGGGAGTGAGCGGTTCTTGAATTGTGGAGTCCGTATAAAAGTGCGTCTGAGATGTGCTTTTCTTATGGAGACTCATCTGCTTCAAGCTGGTTCATGACCTGTGTCGTGATGCTGCGGATCTTCTCCACCGATGCCTGGAATGCAGTGACTTCGGCACTCTCGATCCGGATCGGAATCGGGTACGATCCGCTCCGGTTGATTCGGGCGGGAACGCCGATGCAGACATCGCCGATATCATGGACTTCGCTTTTAATGTAGCTGGATACCGTAAGGATGCGGTTTTCATTGCCGAGCACCGTCCGGACGATTGTCGCGATTGCCTCGCCGGGACCATAGATCGTCGAGCCTTTCTTCCGGATGATGTCCTCGCCAGCCTGTCTGACGTCGGCGATAAGATCATCCACGGGCAGGTTGGAAAACGCAGGCAGATTATGAATCGCAATACCGCCGATAGTGGTTGCAGACCAGAGCGGAACCATGCTTTCGCCGTGTTCACCGATGATGCGGGTATGCACTTCGCTGACATGGACGTTGAAATGGCTGGCAATCAGTGATTTCAGGCGCATGGAGTCGAGATGCGTACCGAGCCCGAAGACCCTCCGCGGTTCCATCCCCGAGTATTTCAGGGCGACGGCGGTCATGACGTCGACGGGATTGGTGACCATCAGGATGAGCGACTCCGGTGCGATTCGGCCGATCACCGACGTTATACCGGCAACAACCCGTGCGTTTTCGATTGCGAGGTCGTTTCTGTCCTGACCTTTGCGGCGCGGCACTCCCGCCGCAATGATGATAATATCCGATCCCCGCAGGTCTTCCGGATTCGTGCTCCACGAGAGCGACAGATTCCTGCCTTTTGCAGCGAATGAATCCATAAAATCGTGTGCGATTCCTTCCAGCAGGTCTTCGCGTCCTGCACGTCCGAAGAGCAGCATTGCAGACACATGCGGAATTTCGGTAATGGCGTGCGCTGCAAATTGCCCGATATGGCCTGTCGCACCGATTATTGCTACTTTTGCCATAATAAGAAAATGTGGGGACACGTCCTCGGTAGACAGTGCGTGCCTGACTTCTCCCGGCAATCCTTTCTCCGCCCCGCACCCCCATGGGCGCCGTACGTCCACGGTAAGTCTGCTCCCTTCCGGGCCTGAACCGTTCCCCGCGGCAGCAGGTCGCCACTCCCTCCGGAGTCTTGATCCCTGTCCGCCGACCTCATGGGACGAGGTTTCTCAGGCGGGATATACCGGCTTTGGTCAGATCGCCACAGCCGTCCTCGGACTTCGCCCCCTGCATACCGGCGGTTTCAGGTAACAGGTGACGCCGAGCCACCCGGGCTAGTCCCCGGTATATATCGTTTCTTAAGGGATAAAAACCTCCCCGCTGACATGTGCTTTCCAGTTATCGATGACAGCCTGCACTTTCTCCTGCTCCTTCTTTTCGAAGAGATCGATGACCGTGAGATCGACATGGTCCGGGAGAACGGTATGGAGCTGCCGGCAGTCACCCTGATAAACCTCGAAGTACTGCGAACCCCCCCGTGTTTCGGCAATTTTTAGCACATCCTTTACGACGGGGCGGGTTTTCATCTCTTCGTAGGTAAAAAACATCTTCAGCTCTTCGAAGTTGAGATTTTCCCGGTTCACCATCAGGTTGTATGCAGACCAGAAGGCGGCGGCATACCATGCATCGTTCAAGACGACATGGGGGATGTCATACAGGCCCGCAACAATCCCGAGTGTGCCCGCACCGCTGCATGCGTCGACGAACATCCGGGGCTTCACATGGCGGACCCGGGAGCCGACCTCGATGATTTTCGGATCAAATCCCCGCGGGAATTCGATATGTATCGTGGACTGCTGTTTGTAGATCACAATTTTTTCGTTCTGGGTCGTGAAGATATTCGCCCGCACGTCGCAACCCGCCAGCAGCTCATAGGTATCGGGGATGCCGTCGAAATCGATGTCGGAGAGTCCCGGCACCGCGTCACTGCTCCGTATGACGCCGCGGACCTCCGGGACCTCCGAAAAAATCCGCTGTGCACAGGGTTCGGTGACGATCCGGGAGAGGAGAACGAGGGATCTGGCGGGGAGGTAAGGGGGCCTGACCATCGCGAAACCCGGGTGCACAAGCGGTGTGCCCACCCGGATGAGGGGCTCGGTGGGCCTGAGCACCCCCTCCTCAACCATGATGACATACATGTGCGCATAGACTTCGTCGATGAAGCGTTTGCCGCATGAGCAGGGAGAGGCATAGGTCTGGTCGGGGAGAGGCGCCTGCTTGTCGAGCGTCCTGCCCTTGCAGTCGGGGCAGGGGGCAAAGACGGTGGGCTCCAGCGCGATGAGTTCATGGGCGGCCTGGACGCAGTCCTCACCGCACACCGGGCATTTCATAGAGGGATGTGGTACGGTTCGTCTATAAAGGGTTTTATATATTATGAGCCGGTGAAGACGTGCACGGATCCGCAGTTTTCCGGAGAATCGACCTTGCTTCCGCTTTCCAGACGGAAAAGGCAAAGGATAAGGAGAAGGAAAACATGGGCCCGATGCGATTCGAACGCATGACCGTCCGGTTATGAGCCGGACGCTCCACCACTAAGCTACGGGCCCCAGCCGCCGGGAGAAACACACAGTCCGGGCTCTTTGCCCGGGTGCTGCCGCCCCGTGCCTGATCTGTTCGTCCCGCGATCATAAAAAACATTGCCGGGAGACCTGCGCGGTCACGGCAGGCATCCCGAATCGCCGGGTGCGGACACCCGATCGGGCGTGAATGCTGTCTTTTTACTGCATGCCGCCACCGGTTCAGTGCCGGTGCCGGTGGTGGATATCGGGAGTATGGGCATGGGTGTGGGTGATCTCTTCGTGGGCGTGGAGGTGGGAATGGTAGCCGGATCCGTTCACCGCGGGGACGCCGTCCTCATGGGCATGATCATGGTGGAGGTCGTCATGCCGGTGCCGGTGTTCGTGAACCACTGACGGATGGGTATGTTCGTGGGTGTGGCGCTCGGTGACGAGCAGGAAGGTGCCTGCCAGCATGATGAGAAAGGCGATAAAAAAGAGCTCGCCCGGCATCTCGGAAAAAAGGGCAAAGGCGAAGAAGACGCCGAAGAAGGGAGAGAGCGAGATGAGCGATGCCGCCCGTGCCGACCCGAGTCCGCGGATGGCAAGCAGGAGTGAGATGCTCATCACTCCCCCGAATCCCATGAACCCGATGGCCATGGAAGCAAGTACGGCACCGGGAGCGGGCATCGCCTCTCCCGCCGCCCGTCCGACGAGGAGCATGGCTGTTCCGATGCAAAGCCCCTTCACCATAATGGTGAGGAGCGGATCTTTGCCCGAGATGCGCTGGATGATGTTATTGTCAAGCCCCCAGAAACTGCAGGTCAGGAGCACGCCGAGTGCTCCGAGAGAGATCCCGAACACGGCATCGGGCGTATACGAGAGCAGAATACAGGAGAGCGTGATCAGAAACAGCGCCGCCCACATCCTTTTCCCGACGGGCTCTTTCATCCAGAGGACGGCCACTATTGTGGTTGCCACGGCCTCGAAGCTTAACAGAAGGGCCGCGGTTGCGGCGGGCGTGTGCGGCAGGCTGAACATGAGGGTGACGGGAGCGAGAAACGTCCCGAAGAACATCGTGGCAAGCAGCCACGGGATGTCGCTGCGGGCCAGGCGTGCCTCGTATGCCTTCCTTTTTTTCCCGATGACGAAACCTCCCGCCGTGACGAGCAGCAACCCGGCCCCGCTCCCGGCATAGAGAAGCCCGGCCATCGTAATGGGCGGCACCGTTGTCAGCATCAGCTTGGAGAACTGAGATCCCGCTCCGAAGAGGAGGGCGGCGAGAAGCCCGTACCAGACGTAAATACGGCGTGCGGATGTCATAACCGGGAAAGTATCTCACCGTTTTCAAACTCCGAAGGATAGATGTTGCGGTTTAATCACGCCGGGGGGGGAGAGGCGGAAAAAGAATACGGATGTACGCCCGGCCGGTCGGACACGTGAAAAAGGGGACGAAGGGGGCGGGCTCCTACAGCGCTCCCCCTCTTCGCCGCGGAGGCAGGTACTGCCTCCCTGTATACCACCGGATCCCGAGCACGAGGAGAACGACACAGGCGATTGCTATGGCGAATACCCCCAGCGATCCGATGTCATATTCTTTTTCCAGTGTGATGGTGACGAACGCCGCTCCCGTACCCAACGGGATGGTTTCTTCGACCGAAGCCGGGCGGTAGCCTTCGAGCAATGCGGTGAAATTGTAGACGCCGGATGACGAAACATCCTCCCGTACCCGGCCCTTTTCGTCGGTGAATCCCATCGCCTCTCCGTTGACGTATATGAGGGCGCCGGAAACGACCTGATGATCGGTGTTTTCTACAAGAATGGAGACTTCGGTGGTTTCACGTTCCAGTTCGACGGAAATCCCCGCATCATCCTGCCGGATCGTGCGGGTCTCCTCCCAGGTACTGTAGCCCTCCTTCGTCACGGTGACGGTGTGGGCCCCCTCCACGATATCTGCGAGGGTGAACTTTCCGTACCGATCGGTCACTCCTGCCGCCGATCCGTCGATATGCACCGCGGCATTCTCCACCGGCACCTCCGCTTCGTCGTACACGACGACAGATACCGGATGCACGGAGAGGGAGAGGCTGATATCCATGAGGATCTCGTCACTGTCTATGTAGGCATTCTGCTGAAAGGAACTGTATCCCGGGGATTCAACCCTGATATCATGAGTTCTTTCCCTCAAAAGCTGTGTTGTGAAGACACCTGCATTTCCGGTTGTCCCTGCGAGGGATCCGTCGATGTATACGGACGCATTCAGGACGGGAGTCTGATCGTCCGCATCCAGTACCCTGAAGGAGAACCTGTCGGTGCTGATGAGCCAGTACCGGAGCGTCGTTTCGCCCGAGTCCATCTCGATCGTCCTTGAAACCGTCTCATACCCTGATGCCGTGATCTCAAGATCATAGGTTTCGTCCGGGGTCAGGTCAAACTCCGCTTCGCCGCTGTTGTCTGCCCATTCGGACTCGCTCTCATCGGTGCTCTCCGCGATCACCTTCACCCGGGCATCCCTGACCGGTTCGATGGTATCGGCATCAAAGACATAGACAAGAAGCGTGGCGCTGTCGGGTGTCATGTAGACATTCACCGACGTTTCGTCTTCGTCAACCGTCTCGCTCCAGTCGTCGTATCCGGATTTCACCACTTCAAGAAGAAACGGGTCGTCTTCCGAATGGCTGTAGGTAAATTCACCGTAACTATCGGTCTTTCCCACATAATCGTCATCGATATAAACGTAGGCATAGGCAATACGGGAGTTGTCGTCGTCGTCACGCACGGTAATCTCAAGGGTTATCGCCTGAACCGTGCAGAAAAGAAAGCTCAGAATCACTATGGTATATAGGATTCGGCGCATATTCATGGAAATATATTGGGATGACAATCGCATTAAAATCCACCGGTGGCATGGAATTATGAATACTATTTCGGGAACCCGGGCGATGGCGGAGGTTTGCCGGCATGTCTGCTCTCTCCGGGTCACGCCGGGTGATGAACGTACGTCATCCCCGTTCAGGGTGTCGGGGGACCTCCCCCGGAGTGCCGTCGGGGTGCCTGTTTTGCATCGTCCGGTCCCGTCACTCCGGAAAAAGCCGTTCCATGAGCGGTCCCCTCATAAAACTCCCCTCCACGTCACTCTCCACGAAGGAAGACCGTCCATGGGACGGCAAAGGTGAGGAGATCGCTCCCGAGCATGCTCCGGACATTGAGCCGGGCCGAAATGTCGGTCATGCCGATCACGCCCCTCGGGTCATCGGAAGCGGCCTCCCGGTAGGCGCAGATGCCGATGGAGTGGCACGCGGCGGCCCCGGTCGGGCAGTAGGCAGCCTCGAGGGAGCCGCTCGGGTATGCGATGAGGTGGACGAGGCAGGAGAGCTGGTCGGCGTCGGCGATGGCAGACTCCATGGTAATCGGGGAGTGATTCGGATGGCAGGAGTGATGAGGGTTGCGACGGGGGCGGGAGCGGCAGTCCAGTGAAGACGGCCGGTCAAAAAATACGAAAAGGGGTTTCACTTGTACGCTTTCCGGTGGCCGGAAATCATCCCGGTGCGAACAGCCCGGTTATCCTTTCCGGGCATCCGTGTGTTCGCAGGCACCATTTCTCCACGTACAGTGCGTTTCCCGATGTATTATTTTAAATCTATATTAAATGTAGAATAATAAGTAAAAAAGGAATGTTT